>JBHIDO010000030.1:0-1682 GCA_046760145.1 Candidatus Aenigmatarchaeota archaeon | reverse complement strand
TTTTACATCCGTGGGAATTTGTATTACTCGAATATGAGTTCTGGTCGGAAAGGTTCTTTATTCTCTTTGTCTGTATCTTCTTTACCTTGAGAACCATTTTCTTCTTTATCCATGTTTTCTATTTCTTTCTTGTATTCATCCAGATGCTCATCCGTCGGCATCTCTATCTTTATGATGGAATTATCATGAATGAAATAAATTTTCTCGGGCGTTGTCACATGGATATAAGGGTACTCACTCTCGCTGTCAATCTGGCCATGTATGATTTCTCCTGTTATGAGATATACTGAACAGAAGTTCTCTTTGTTTGGCTTCTCAGGGTATTCTCCTGTGGTTTTCAGCAACTTCCTTAACTCCAAATGTTCACCTGAAGTACCTGGCAATTTATCCACTCACTACCAGAATTATGGAGATTCTAGTTTATAAGCTTTCCTATAACTTTATTATTTCTTTTATAACTCTGTTATCAGTTTTTTAAAAAATTTAAAAAAAATAATACAATTTAAAAGGAAAAGAAGATTATTTTGATTTTTTTCTGAGTTGAAAAATACTTTTTGAATTGTTAAAAATTCTAAAATAATTAAAAAAATCATCTAAACTCATTTAAAATAAACTAAACCTATATACGTTCTAAAATCTTATTAAAATTTACTACAATTTGTTGTTTAATAAATAAATCAAAGGTGTGGAATTTGATATTTCAATGTAAAAGATGCGGATATGAATTCAGTCAATCCGCAGGTAGTTTGTTACTCCGAAATGCTCCATGTCCGGAATGTTCCGGCCCTACATTAGTCAAAGGTCTTGGAAGTATAAGGAAAATGCAAGGCATTTAATGCCTGACTTTTACGTCTATTAAATTCTGAAAAAGTGAAAAAAGAATTTAAAATCATTTTAAAATTATTCCTAAAAAACTAAACCCTTTTATTGTTAAAATTCTCTAACAAAATTATATAATAAAATTTTTTATTACAATTTATTGTTAAAATATATACAAAAATGGAGGTAGGGTATGAGACCTCCGTGTGAAATTGTTGTAAAGAAGGTGCTTCCTACCATAAGGTCTATAATAACAAGAGACTTGATTCAAAAATACGGGATGTCACAAAATGAAGTATCTGAGAAATTAGGAGTCACACAACCAGCCATATGTCACTATATGAGTGGAAAACATGCATTTTGGACTGAAATTGCAAAAAAAGAAGAGGTCCTAAATCTTATCCATGAAATTGAAGAAAATATAATGAGTGAGAAGTTTGATCCAATGATTTCCCTGTCTAAAATTTGCGAAGTGTGTGAAATAATCAGATCAAGCGAAGAATTTTGCAAAATTCATGCTGAAATATGCGTACAGAGGTGTAATACCTGTAATTTCCATTCAATCTTATCCAAGGTTGATTGATACTCATTAATAGCGATAAAAAATGCCTTCAAAGTAGATCAACTAACTTAAAAATTCTTAAAAAGAACCTGAAATGGCTCTAAACTAATCATTCATAAAATAAATCTATAAATAAAAATAATCGATAAGTTATTTTGAACAAATATAAAAATAAGGGGAGAGACATTGGATCACATCAGATCAAAAATAGTCCTTCTGAGTAGAGGTGGAGAGACCCGATTGAAGATACTTAAGGCACTAAACAATTCGGAATTCGGTCTACTGAATACAAACCAGATTT
>JBHIDO010000029.1:0-1729 GCA_046760145.1 Candidatus Aenigmatarchaeota archaeon | reverse complement strand
CCCAACTCTCATTTGTTATCTTTTCTAAAGAACCAGTAGTAAGATTCTTTAAATAAAGAACATCTTCTGCATTTTCTTCATTACTCATCATCCATACTACTTTATCTTTGTAGATATCTGGGTGATGGTAATGGTGATTCTCATCGTTACTCGCTAATTTAGTTGTTTCACCTTTTTCTATATCATAGTGGAAAACATCTCCATGATGGCTATAAACTACATTTTTTCCAGATATTTTTCCATCACCTTCTTTTATGTTAGGCGTATTCGTTATATTTAATGGTTCTGAATATGCTAAAGCATTTCCTGTTACGGTTAATAAATATAAACTACCAGCTGCCACTGCTCCTGCTTTTTGAACTTTTGAATTTTCTAAAATTCTTTTGAATCCATTACCAATCTTTCTAAAAATATTTTTTGTTTTTTTCCAATAAGATGTAGATATTGTATTCTCTTCAAAAATCCAATCAGGTAAATGAGAATAAGGCTCTGGTTTATTCATTGCAGAAGCATTCACAATCTCTTTCATATACTCTTCATCAGAAAAATTATCTGGTAAATTAAACATATGTGGTCTATGTCTCATAGCCTCTGGATTAAATAACCAACCTTCTTTATCCTTTTTTACTAAACCTAGTTTCTCCCAATATTTCATAACATTATCAGATTGATAATTTTTAAAAACAGAATCTGGATATTCAGAATTTGAAAGTATAGTAATATTTTCACTTATTTTACGTTTTAAATTTTCTATTACTTTTGGAGGAATATATTTTTCTTTAAGTTTCCTTCTAATATATTGTAAAACCTTTACAGAAGGAGTTTTCATTAAATCCTCTAGGTATGGAGGAGCTTCTCTAAATTCTGATTTGTAAAATGGCGTTTCTACAGGATAAAAATCTGTCTTAAAGGAAAAGGAAACACTATCATTTTTTATTGACCATGTGGATACATATTCTAAATCATTTAAAAGTTCATCTAAATAATCTGATTTTGGTAGTTCTGGATAGTCATGTCTAGCATCAATAAACCCCATAATCTTAATTTGAAAAGATAGGTATTTAAATATATTTAAAGCTTTTATTAAAGAATTTACATAATTTTATTATGTCATTTGAAACAGCAAAAAAATTTTTAATAAGTATAACAATTGTACTTATTCTTATTTTAACAATATTTATAATAGTTCAAAATTTGATTTTACCAAGAATAACCGGAGAAGGAGGTTTAAGTGCGCAAGAAGAATTTGTTCAATTATGCTTTGAATGGAGAAAAAATAATTGCAGCCCTGATTTATATGGTTCTATACCAGAATCTAATCCAGGAAGGTTACAAGAATTATGCGTGAATTTGTACCCTGATAATTCTGAAAATCGGTGTAACGAAATATGTAATAATAATTGTATATTATAGATGATATTATGAAAGGCGTAAGTAAAGTAATATGGATTTCAATTGCAATAATTTTAGGAGTTATTGTCTTAGCTTTAATTATAGCGCCACTATTAAGGGCCCAAGGAATTTTATCTGTATCTGTTAGTGAAACTGATTTGAGAAATTGTTGTAGTAATTTCCGTGCTAATGAGTATGTTCATGAAAAAACTATGTGTATAATTCCTGATGGTAAAACAGTTTCATTAACTAAGTTATGTATAAAGGTTCGTGGAAATCCAAATTGTGATCCTTGTAAGTGATTAAATGGCAATGATTAGAGATGTCCAAAGAATTA
>JBHIDO010000028.1:0-1842 GCA_046760145.1 Candidatus Aenigmatarchaeota archaeon | reverse complement strand
TTTGAATAATGATGGTATAGGTTTTGAATCTTGGATTATTGAAGCAATAGAATATATTACTGATCCTAATGGTGATGGGGAAACCTTTGATCATTTTGACATAGCTAGTATAAGTTTGGGTGGTGGTGGTAATCCAGATGATCCAATATCCCAAGCGGTTGATAATGCTGTTGATAAAGGAGTTGTAGTTGTGGTTGCGGCTGGAAACAGTGGTGGTCAAGCCATAGATGGTGGAACAATTTCTTCTCCTGGCGTGGCAAGAAAAGCAATTACAGTTGGAGCTTCTGATAAAGATGATTGGATGGCATATTTTAGTTCTACAGGCCCTGTTATAGTAAACATAAATGAAATTTTAATAAAACCAGACGTGGTTGCACCCGGTTATAGAGTTTGTGCTGCAAGATTACCTGGTAGTGAGATAGATAATAAAATAAAAGAAGAAAAAAGAGAATCCGAATTTTTCATTTGCGACGACGATGATTATTATGCTTTGTCAGGAACATCAATGGCAACCCCAGTAGTATCAGGAGTAGTGGCTTTATTATTACAAGCCCATCCAGATTGGGAACCAGAGATGGTAAAGTCTGCTTTAATGAATAATGCAAAGGACTTAAGCTTTAACCCATTTACACAAGGTGCCGGAAGGATAGATGCTTTAAAGACATATAATACAGACGCAATTATAACCCCAGGAAGTTCGGTATTAGGTATTAATTATTTAGATGATAATGAAATTTGGATTGCCAAAAAGGAATTTAAGATTACTAACTTATTAGATAAAACAGTTTTATATAATATTTCCTATTATATTGACCAGGAAGGAATTATTTCTAAAATAGACAGAAATTCAATATTACTAAGACCTTATGGGACTTCATATTTTAATTTAACTTTAGAAGTTAACAATAGCTTAGTTCCTGATAAGATTTATCCTTGGTATCATGGAAAAATAATTGCAGAATCCCAATACAATAATTTAAATATTCCAGTTAGCTTTGCAAAAATTGGAATAATTGAATTTCATTTGGATAACAAAACTCATATAGTTTCTGCAATAAATGATAATGGTTCTGTTAAGTGGTTATTTTATCCTGAAGAAATCAGTAAAGTTATGTTACCAAAAGGAAATTATTATTTTCTTTCTCTAATACCATATGTTTGCCCCGATTGGTATAACAAAAGTCTTTGTTGGGGTCATCAAAATAGTTATGTAACTTTAGATTCTATTGAACATAAGGGCTATACGGTTGTTTATATGAATAGGTCAAGCGTAAAACATAAAATTAATATGTCGCTTATAAATGAAAATGGTGTTGACTTGGACCCTTTAATTAGACCAGGTGGTGAAGGAACTGCACCTAGGAGAGACTGCGGTCGTCATGGCTATGAAGAACCTTGTTATGATGGTTGGGGAACTTTGTTATATTTTGAAAGTCCTAATGGAACATGGATAAAACTTGGATTGTCCAGTGGTGGTACTAATGACCCTAATTTCTTTTCTGATACTAGTAATCTTTGGAAGTTTTCTATGGTAAGAAGAGTTGTAGATAATGATAAATATTACATTTTCAAAAATTGGACGAAATCAATAAAAAACGATATAGAATTTAAAAATGGTCCTAATGACTTTAATAAGGTAAAATTTACATATAAAATACCTCCTGATATTACTGATTCGTGGAGATTTATATGGTGTGAGTATGCAACAATAGCAAAATATTATACAGCTATGTATGGTACTAGCAGTTTTGGAAGAACAATATGGAACAATTATAATGAATCTCTTTTTGTGATACCAAATAGAGATTTTCCAATAGATGTTTGTAATTTCACTTCAACAAC
>JBHIDO010000027.1:0-1955 GCA_046760145.1 Candidatus Aenigmatarchaeota archaeon | reverse complement strand
GTTTCTATTTAATTGATTTTTGCTTTTTTCTGTGAGTTTTTCATTAAACTTTAGGTGGAAACTGCAATAACATTTTAATAAGAACTCTGCAATAACATATTAGAATAGGTTAATTTAACTAATTGTAAATAAATAAGATAGATGTAGTTGGAGATAACCCCAACTATGTCAGAACCACTGCAAAAACATTTTAGAATTTCTTTAAAGCTCTTATATCATATCTTTTAAGGTAATAATGTGACATTTTATTCTCATGTTCACGAAAATAAAAAACTACTTTAAATGGATTCTGATCTGGATCAACAAAAATCGTTCCTTTGATAATTGTGCCTGAAAAACTCTTGGGGATATTAAACTGATTGTCTTTAAACTTCAATATACCTGTTTGAGGAATTTTTCGAATAAAAGATACACGGCCTTTCACCAAAGGTATAGATTCTTTTTTGACCAAATTGATTAAATCCTGCTTTTTCCAGGAAGGAAAATTGATTTGAGCATATCTTTGATGATAGGCTTTTGGAAATTTAATTTTATCCGGGTTATGGGAGAGCTTTTTAAGACCCTGGTGTGAGCGTTGGTTGTTATAGCGCCTGATATAACCCCTATTTCCTTGAATCAATGCATCCCATCCCAGGTGGTGTATACGATTGAAAAATTCAGTATCCCAGGAGCTAAAAAAACTTTCTATAAAGGGATTCCAACGGGGGCTGTGTATAGGAATAAATGTATGTTCCAAACCTAATAGTAAGCAAAGACGAGTAAAAAGACCGAAAGAGGAGCCTTCTATTTGTCCTATATAAGCCATATCATTATCGGTTTTCACAAACTGAGGCAGTCCCCATTGGTAGATATGTTCAATAAGATTCAATGCAGCATTTAAAGCTGTTTTAGAAGTATCTATGCTTGCAGTAGCAACTTTCGAGCAGATATCGATGGTACCATTAACAATAACAGGTCGTTTCTCAAGATAATGATCAGTTTTAATATCAACTTCAATAATATCATTAGGCCTTTGTGTCCTGCGTGTATGATAGTAGTCTGGTTTGAACTTCTTTTTTTGTGGTGTTTTATGTACAATTTTACCATGTTCTTTTAAAATATTGTGAATCGTACGAGGTTTAGGAATTTGATCGGGATCAATCTTATATTCTGCAGAGTTAGCAAGGAGAAAGTCATAGATTTTCTCAGCTCCAAAATCGGTATCTTGACGGGTGCTGAGAATAAGCTGAATTATCATGGGGTCTTTGGCTGGTTTTGTTTTGGGAGCTTTGCTTTTGGGAATCAGGGCATTTATACCACCTGCTTGATTTGTTTTTTTACGAATATTATAGACTGTGGCTACACTGATTTGAAACATCTCTGCAACTTGTTTAGGGCTAAACCCTTGTTCCAAAGCTCTTATCATTTCCAAATTCCTTTGAAAAATACGGTCTTGATAATTTGATGTTTTCATATTCTCCTCCATACTGGTCTAATTGAATATTAAGACCAATAAGATAGGAGAATTTTCTAAAATGTTGTTGCAGAAGTTCTGACAATTTTTGGATGTTTATTTTAGCTTAATTCCAATAATATCAAATAGATATAAAAAACATAACATTAAATTTTCTAAAATGTCTTTGCAGTAATTCTCATGAAAATTAATTTTTTGATTGCATATATTAATTTAATAATATCAATAACTTAAATCATTTAATTCTAAAATGTCGTTGCTGCGTTCTTTATAAAATGTCTTTGCAGTGTTCATTTAACAATTAAGATGGATTTGACAGATTGATTTTATCAAATGCTTCACAGTTACGATTAATTTGATAGACTGGTTTACTGATGATTTAACGCTTTATTGACCGGTGCGGAACTTATAAATTAATCTACAAAACCGATGAGGAAGAAATTATTATATCTGAAGAAACTAAACCGAATAAAATTTCTTCTGCTTCTCTTTATAAGTGCCC
>JBHIDO010000026.1:0-2564 GCA_046760145.1 Candidatus Aenigmatarchaeota archaeon | reverse complement strand
TTTAAAGGATTTTTTTAATTCTTCTTCAAAACCCATTACATCACTTTATTTCAACTTCTTTTTTCATTAAATTCAAACCATATACTAAAATTCCTATTACTATTACTTGAAATACTAAAAATATTATTAAGTAAACATCCCCATAAATCCATCTGTAGGTAAATGGAACCTTTAATAATTGATATAAAGAACTTAATATTAAACCTATAAAGAAATATTTCCAACCTTTTGGAATCTCTCCAACAAAGAATTTTTTATAATATAAATAAATGAAAATTCCTGCTACAAAAAAACCTATAATAGCAATTATACTGCTTATTAAAACTAAAGGACTTATTTCTCCAAATTGTGTCAACGGGTCTGTCCATTGAATACCAATTATTTGTAATATCATGGAATCTCCTTATATAATAGGTAACAACCTGCTACAATCAATATAATTCCAGTGCTTTGAGTTATTAAAGTAAAAATAGCTTCTATTATTAAAGGGTTTATTCTATAAGGCATTAAGAATTGACCAATTTCTGATATTGAAATTGCCAATAAACCAGCAACAATTAAAATCCAACTCTTTGGTTTTGGTCTACCTTCGTAGAATAATTGAGTATATTTTAAAGCAAAAAATGCAGCTAAAATAAACCCTAATAAAGTAAGAAAATTACTTACTAACAAAGGAATACTTAGACTTCCAAAAACAGTTAATGGGTCTGACCACATAGTATATAGTATTGGAGTTTTTAATTTAAAATTTATATTTTTACTATTATAGGAAAAAAATCTAAGTTAAGAAATACTTTATTGCATCATTTATGTCTTCAACTTCTATTACAGAGATATTTGCAGAGTCACCAATGTTTACATTAATTTCTTTATATGTAGTTTCACAATAAATAAAACCAATTTTTTTTATGCATTTTTCTTCTGGTTTCAGATAAGTTTGAATACTTTGACCCATTGGAACTAAAAATAAAGTTGCACCAATTTCTTTTGCTGCCTTAGCTTTTTCTAGAATAGCTCCAACTTCTCCTATAGTACCATCTTCATTTATTGTTCCAGTTATCATAACATCTTTTCTTAAACTTTTATTTTCTAAAACAGCTATAGTTGCAATTGTCAAAGCTGCTCCAGCAGAAGGACCACCAATAATAGTTGCATTACCACTTTTTATTGTATATGTTAAATCAACATTTTTAATACTTATTCCTGTTACATCTTCTGCAACACTTTTTGCAGTTTGTATAGAGTATTGAGTATCAACCCAAAACAATAATTTATCAATATTTGTTAGAACCTTTCCATCTCCTGGTCTTATTTCTACGCTTAATAAAGTCACAACACCATTTCCTTTATCATCAACAGCTGGAAGATATACTTGTGCTCGTGAATAGTTTAAAGGATAACTTATTTCTCTTTGTTGTATCCCAAATCCTATTAGAATACCAATTATTAAAATTAAAACAAAATTAATATATTTTCTTTTCATTTTAATCCCCGGTGCAGAGGGTACGTCTTCAGTGGATACTGAAAACCAATGAAGTTTACCCTATTAACCTTCTCCACTTCGTAACCCTACAAACGTCATTACCATAACTTAAGCCTGCTTCCTTCCGGACCTCGGCTGGTTCGCTATGATAACAACTCTGCAGGACGAAGCTTCTCAGTTAGCTAATAGGACTTCAAAGACTTTCAATACCTCCTTCAGACTTCGACCCCCACATACGTCCATTTTGGGTTACAGGGCAGGACGAGCTCCCCGGTCTAACCCTCTGCAAAGATAAATAAAATTTAGAAGTATTTAAAATTAATCGAAAATGTTAAAAAAACTTTATAAGAAACCTTGTATAATAGTTTTTTATGAAGAAAGAATTGATTTTAAGCATTATAGTATCTTTATTAATTGTTGCTATTATAGCATTTGGAATACCTACTTATTCTGGTATCACAGCAAATCCATCATCTCCAACAATATATTCTTCAGGAGCAACATATGTTTTTAACATAACATGGGATACTCCAGGACCATCAGAAGAAATAACAGATGTTTATTTTGAAACAAACTTCTTAGGGTCTTCAACTAATTATACAGCTTCTTCAACACCAGCTGTTATAAATGTTACTGGAAATGAAAATGGTACTGGTACATATGGGATAGAATTCTATGATTTGGCAGCAGGAAGTTATTCTTATAGATGGTTTGCAGTGAATAATGCTTCTGAAGAAAACGGTACATCATCACAAACTTATACAATTAATACTGCACCAAGCCCAGTTGAGTTATATCTAAATACTCTAAGTCAAGATGTAACAATTGATTATGGAACTCAATCAAATGCTACTGCAATTCCAACAATAGGAACAGTTTACTTATATAGAGATGGTGTATTAAAGGCTTCTGGCGCACTTCCTGTTTCAGAGATAACAACTTTACCAGTAGGAACTTATGTATATAAAGCGAATGGAACATCTGATAATGCAAATTATTCAAATAATGTAACAGGTTTGACATATACTTTGACTGTTGGAGGCCTATCAGACGGATCTTCTTGTACAGCTGCTAGCCAATG
>JBHIDO010000025.1:0-2973 GCA_046760145.1 Candidatus Aenigmatarchaeota archaeon | reverse complement strand
TTTGTGAATAATTTATTAAGTTGACTCTCCAATAGATTTATCAACTTTGCTATCTACTGAATTAACAGTAACCTTTAAATATTATAATTTCATATTTATGATAGTTACAAATTCTGGTGAACGTATGGAAAAAGAAGCATTAAAAACAGGAACAACAACAGTTGGACTAATTGGAAAGGATTTTGTTGTTATTGCTGCTGAAAGAAAATCAACTTTAGGATACATGGTAGATTCTAAAGTTGCTAGAAAAATTTATAAATTAGATGATCACATAGGCCTAACAATAGCAGGAATGGTTGGAGATGCATTAGCAATTGTAAGATTATTAAGAGCGCAATTTAAATTGTATAAACTTGAGAGAGGACCTATAACTCTTAGAGGTGCAGCAACTTTGTTATCAAATATTTTACAAGGAAGTAAATATTTTCCTTATTTAAATCAATTAATTTTAGCTGGTTTTGATAATAAACCCGGATTATTTTCCTTTGATCCATTTGGTGGGTTTGATGTTAAGGATAAATATTATTCTACGGGTTCTGGTTCTCCATATGCTTATGGTGTATTAGAAGCTGAATTTAAAGAAGATTTAACAACAGATGAAGCAATTGCTTTGGTAATAAAAGCAATAAAAGCTGCAATTGAAAGAGATATTGGATCTGGTGGGAAAGGATTTGACGTAGCTGTTATAGATGGAAAGGGTTACCGAGAATTAACTGAACAAGAAATTGGAAAATTTAATTAAATTTTTAGAATTCTGTGAAAAACATGGTAGAAGAAAAAACTTCAGATTTATTTGAAAAAGTTAAAAATAATTTACCTAAAGATGCAAATATTTCAGATATTAGATTTGAAGGATGTGAAATTGTTCTTTACACTAAAAGCAAGGATTTCTTTGTAGGAGATTCCTCTTCAATAAAAGAATTGGTTTCTAATTTGAAAAAAAGAATTATACTAAGACCTGATCCTTCGATTTGTTTGGATATGGAAAAAACTAAAGAAATTATTCAAAAACTTGTTCCAAAGGAGGCTGGGGTAAAGGAAATTGATTTTGAACCAGAATTTGGAAAGGTAATAATCGAAGCTGAAAAACCTGGATTGGTTATTGGAAAAGGTGGACAAACCTTAAAAGAAATTAAAAAACAGACATTATGGTTACCTTCTGTTAAAAGATATCCTGCAATTCCTTCTGATGTTGTTAAAATTTTAAGAGATATTATTCATAAGGAATCAGGATTTAGAAAAGATTTTCTAGATAAAGTTGGTAGAAACATTCATAGTGGGTGGAAGCCAACTGAATGGATAAGAATGACAGCTTTAGGTGGATTTAGAGAAGTTGGAAGATCTTGCATTTTATTGCAAACACCTGAATCCAGAGTTCTTTTAGATTGTGGAATAAAGCCTGGAACAAATGAGTTTCCTTATTTAAATGTTCCTGAATTTGATATAAAATCATTAAATGCAATTGTTCTTTCACACGCCCATATGGATCATTGTGGATTAATTCCTTATCTATATGAAATGGGATATAAGGGTCCATTGTATTGTACAGAACCGACAAGAGACTTAATGGTTTTGTTATGCATGGATTATATTGAAATCATGAAAAAGGAAGGAAAAGATGCT
This sequence comes from Candidatus Aenigmatarchaeota archaeon, assembly GCA_046760145.1. Lineage (GTDB taxonomy): Archaea > Aenigmatarchaeota > Aenigmatarchaeia > Aenigmatarchaeales > Aenigmatarchaeaceae > JBHIDO01. The sequence continues at coordinate 1,350 of JBHIDO010000025.1, read as the reverse complement.
CCTTACTCAACTAAAGGTATTAAAGAGGCAGTTAAACATTGTATAGTTTTGAATTACGGAGAAGTTTCAGATATTACTCCAGATATGCGTTTAACCCTATTAAATTCTGGTCATATTCTTGGAGGATCATTGGTTCATATTCATATTGGAGATGGCATGCACAATATCCTTTATTCCGGTGACATTAAATTTGATCGTACAGCATTATTTGAACCAGCTTCAAATAATTTTGCAAGAGCAGAAACAATTATAATGGAATCCACTTACGGGTCTAGTGAAGATATACAACCAAAAAGAATTGAAACTGAGAAGAAATTAATCGAAGTTTGTAACGAAACAATAAAAAAAGGAGGAAAGGTTTTAATTCCTTCTTTCGCAGTAGAAAGAGCACAAGATTTAATGGTAATTCTATCAAATGCAAATTTTAAATACACCATTTATTTAGATGGAATGGTTTGGGATGCAACAGCAATTCATACAACATACCCAGAATATTTTAATAAAAATTTACAAAGAATGATATTACAAAAAGGTAAAAATCCTTTAACAAACAAAATTTTCAAAAGAATTGGTTCTCAAGACGAAAGGAAAAAGATTATGGAATCAAAAGAACCTTGCGTAATTATTGCAACCTCAGGTATGTTAGTTGGTGGACCATCAGTAACATGGCTACAAAATCTAGCAGAAGATAAAAAGAATACATTAGTATTTGTTGGGTTCCAAGGTGAAGGAACTCTTGGTAGGAGAATACAGAAAGGGTGGAAAGAAATTCCAATGGAGCAAAATGGAAAAACAATTGCAATTCCAATAAATATGAGAATTGAAACTATAGAAGGATTATCTGGACATAGTGATTACAAGCAATTAATAAATTATTTAACAAGGTTAAAACAAAAACCAGAAAGAATTATAGTTGACCACGGAGAAAATAGTAAATGTATTGAATTTGCAAGAAATGTTCATAAATTAATGCATTGTGAAACTCTTGCACCTAAATTGTTAGAAACTATCAGATTGAAGTGACTAGATATCTAATTCAAATTCATAAAAAACACCTTTATCATTTCTTGGAGGAGACTTAAGTCTACCATTTTCATCAAATTCATCAAATTCAAATACAATTGTACCTCCTTCTGGATAGAATGTTGCATATTCTCTTCCCCATAGTCTTATTGTAAGTTTTTTATTTCTTTTCTTTGCTAATTGTTCAATTTTTTCTAATTCCTCTTCTGTATATTCGGACATTGGCCAGTCTTTAAGAAGTTCTCTAATAGATTTGTATCGAAATTCTTCCATAATTAATCTCCTTTAAGTTTTTATCCAAGTTACATCAACTTCATCTGTTCTCCA
>JBHIDO010000024.1:0-3610 GCA_046760145.1 Candidatus Aenigmatarchaeota archaeon | reverse complement strand
ATCTGTTATAGGAGAAATGGTTGTTTCAGCAAAATTTTGAACAGCTGGCCACCATGCACCAAATACTGCCTGACCCACTATTCCTGTAAATGTTAATGATAATGCTAATACAGATATACCAACCATCAAAACTCCTATATAAGGTCTACCTTCTCTACCAGAAAACCACCCCATTATAATTGACATTACCCAGATAATGGTAAACACTAGTTGAAAACCACCTCCTAACCAACCTGTAATTATAGTGATACCTGCAATAAGCATTAAAACAATAAATATCATATTTCCAACAATTTCTGACCCTGCTCCTCTTGTTAAACCTCCCAAATGTGCGAATATTTTACCTTTCCCTTTTTCAATAAACTCAATTTTGACTTTTTCTCCTTCTGTAGGAGACTCTTCACTTCTCGGCAAAGTAATAAAAAATGCAGTAATTATTAATGTAAGTGGTACTGCTGGATTATTTACATTGAATATTTGAGGGAGTAAATAAATGGGCCAAGAAATTATTTCAATTATATTTGCAAATATGCCACTTAAAATCACCCAAGCTATTCCTGCTATTAAATATCCTACTACTATTCTCATCCAAGCTTCTGCTGCTTTAAATGGCTCTGTTCTATAATAAAATGTTGGCATTGTAAAATAAGCGAAAAACAAAATAATTAATGAAATAAGTGGTTGTATTGTAAGGAATTGCATTGTTATAAGAAGGACAGTAGTAATTTTTATCATACTCTTAGCGTAAAGTTTCCATAAATGTTTTCTTATTGATAATTTGTATGTAATTATATTTTCTGGCATTATTCAAAACCTTTTCTTAATCTTTCAATTTCTAATCTCAATTTTTCTTCTTCTAGCTCTTCTTTTCTTTTTTTCCTTTCTTCTTCTTTCTTCTTGGGACCCATTGCATCTTCTAAAATTTCTTCTTCAGTTGGTAACAAAGTGTAAAAACTATAAATAATTATACCAGCCCCTAATAACTGAAATCCAAAGTAAATTGCTACTGCTCCAATAATCCACATGATTGCAATTTTAATTATTTCAGTTTCAACTTTGAATTTTAAATTTCCAGTAAAAATTCTAGAAGCTAAACCAACCTTTGCTATTCTACCTCTTACCCTCCTAAGTCTAGTAGGTGCTCTCATACGTCTTTCCATATGTCTAAACTCTTCTGGATATTCTTCTCTTGCTATTTTTCTATATTTACCATATTTCTTAAGATAAAATTCTTTTGTCCTTTTTCTGATTTCTGGTGGTATTCTCTTTACCCTTGTCTCAGCCTTTCTTGCAGATTCAACTGCTTCTGGGCTTATTCTCTCTAGTCTTCTCCCTAGAATTCTTCCAATCAAAGAACGTGGACCTGCTAATAATCTTTTTCTCATTAATGGTTTAGGTTCTCCACAAATACAATAATCATTTTTTTCTTTATTCCATCTTCCACAATTTGGACATGTCCATCCCATTTAATCACTAATTAGATTTAGCAAAGAAATATATTAATATATCACTCAAAGTAGAGGAAAATTTCAGCTGTATCAATATCATATTTTGAATCAGCTTCTGAAGAAATATGAATCCTATTCTCTCCTGATTTCAAAATACTCTCTGGAAACTCTTGATCAACATCCATATATCCTTTGTAAATTTCAATCCCATTTAATTTTACTATTATTTTTCCACTACCACTTCTACTTCCAAACATAACTAATTTTGCTCTTTTAAAATTTTCAACTTCTGTTTCATTCAAATCAAATATAAGATCATGAGTTTTCTTTCCTAAATAACTAACAAACAAATTTGCATTAAAATTATAAATAGTTGGTGCCCAAATTTTCCATCCAGAACTCTCTGCCTTAACATCCCAAACATTATTTTCAGAATTTAATATATCTGGATCAAATGAAAAAGAGTATTCAATTCCTTTTCTCGGATAATCTGCATAAACTTCTTTATCATTTATGTAGAATAATAATTTTCCATAAAGATTTGTATCATTTATTTTAAATCTTACAAATCCTTGTTTAACATCTTCTAAGTCTGGAACATCAAATGCAACTGATTTATCAATTCCTGAAATTATTCCTTTTGATACTGTTCCATTTAAATTAGAAAGTCTTCTGTCTCCAATTTCATAAGTTATTGAAAAATCACTTCCTATTAAAATAACTCTACTTTCTGGTAATTTTTCTGGAGATGGAACTGAAACCATAACTCCTCCAAATACCATTAAAAGAACTATCATTATTACTAATGCTGTAATTAAAATTGGTATAAACTCTGGCATAATATGTTTTTTATTCTTATGAATTTAAATATTGCTCATGAAATCTAGCTTTGATTTAAAACATAAATTAGGAAAAATAACTCCTGAAAATCAGGATGACTTATGGATTTTAAAAGAAATAATAAATCCAGGAGATCTGATTACTTCTAAGACTATGAGGTCTGTAGAAGTAAAAAGAGATAAGGAATTAGTTAAGGTTGGGAGAAAACCAATGATTCTAAAGATTCAGGTTGAAAAAATTGAATTAAATGAGAAATTAAGATTAACTGGAAAAATTCTTGAAGGTCCGGAAAATATAGAAAAGGGTTATCATTCTTTAGAAATCAAACCAGGAACATTCCTTAAAATAGAAAAAGAGTGGAAAAAATGGGAAATTGAAAGAATTAAATCTGCTAGAATTAAACCAGAACCAGTTTTGATTTGTATTCTAGATGAAAGGGATTGTGATTTTTATTTATTAAAATTAAAAGCAAGACATTTGTTTCATATAGCAGGAGGGTTTGGAAAACAATTTGAAACTAAGAAACCAGAATATTTTAAAAATATTATTTCTGAATTGAAAAAAAGATCTAAAGATTTTAATCATATAATTATTGCAGGTCCTGGATTTGCAAAAGAAGAATTATTAAAATTAGTAAAAGAAAGAGCAAGAGAAATGGAAAGTAAAATTATTTCTGATTCTATTTCAGATATAGGTGATGTTGGTTTGCAAGAATTATTAAAAAGAGGAATTATTGAAAGGATTGTTAAAATAAGCAGAATAACAGAAGAAACTAAAATCGTTGAGAAATTATTAGAAGAAATTAATAAAAATGGTAAAGCTGTTTATGGTTTGGAAGAAACTAAAAATGCTTTAGAAATCGGAGCAGTTGAGACATTGTTAGTTTCTGATAAAAAGATTAGGGAATTTGAAGATTTATTAGAATTAGCTGATAAAGTCAAAACTAAATTAATGATTATTTCTAGCGAACATGTAAGCGGTCAAAAATTACTAGGTTTAGGTGGAATTGCAGGATTGTTGAGATATAAAATTCAATAAGGCTGTAATGGTCTTTCTGGTGGGATTGGAACTGGAACAACTGCAATATGTCCCATGTGATAAAATGCTGGTTCAACTATTTGTTCTATTGTATTTTTGAAATCATCCTTAGCAACAAGTTTGAGAGATATGTAATCAGTAGGTAATCTAGGTAATCTTACAGTATAGGTATTTCCATCTTTAGTTAATGCTAATCTAGACCATGTTGCATCATTTAGTTTTTTGTAGTATAATCTTACAACAGGAATAACACTTTCGTCTTCTAATTCAAAAACTATTGTATT
>JBHIDO010000023.1:0-5331 GCA_046760145.1 Candidatus Aenigmatarchaeota archaeon | reverse complement strand
ACAGATTTAGCTGCTAATGAATCTGGTTATCAATACAAGTGGTATGCTAATGATACCAACAATAATTCTGCTTGGAATTCTACAGATATGATGAGTTACGTTATCAACAAAGCTCCAGGATTAACTCTAACACCAAGTCCTGGATGGGCTGTTACTTATCCAACTCAAACAACTGTAAATTGTTCAAGTAATACACCTGAAATAGAAAACATAACACTTTACAGAAATAATGTTAATGTATCAATTCCTGATGTTCAAACATTAAATCCAGGAACACATAACTATGTTTGTAATACAACAGATTCTCCAGAAAATTATACTTCTGAAGTTTCTCATACATTAACAGTTAATTTACCACAAACACCATCACCTCCTCCAGGTCCAGGTGGAAGCCCACCTTCAGCCCCTGAATTCAAAATTACTGATACAAACGATGTTTCAATAAATGCAGGAGAATCAGGAACATCTGATTTCACTGTTAAAAACACATTAGGATTTACCCTATTAGATTTTGAAGTAACATTATCAGGAGTTCCAGCATTATGGTATACAACAAATGCTCCAGAAAAATTTGATACAGAACTTACTAAAACATTAACAATAACATTCAACGTTCCTTCAGATGCAGAAGTAAGGGAATATCCAATAACAATAACTGCTAGGGGAACAAGACCAGGTGGAACCGAAACTAAAGAAGCAACAGGAGAAATGACATTAACAGTTCTTTCAGGAGTTGTTACAGGAGAAGTACCTCCAACAGGAGAAGTAATTACACCTACTGGTCCTACTGGTATGTTTTTATTAGAAGACAATTTATGGATATTGGGAATTATAGCACTTTTAATAGTTTTATTTTTATTCTTTTATTTCAAAGGAAAAAAGAGAACTATAAGAAGAAAAGTAAAGAGAACTAAAAGAAAACTTAAATAATTTGGAAATTAATTTGATATCATGAACAAAATAATGGCATTCTTAATAACATTAGTTTTTATAATAATGGCCTTTCTATTAGTAAGAGGTTTTATTACTGCTCAAACTATAGAGCCCAAGATATCATGTTCTGATTTTTGTTTAGATAATACATTATTTTATAATGGAAATATTGTTGATGGAGAATGTATTTATTCTACAACAGAATGTGAAAACGAATGTAGCAATGCAATGTGCAAATAGATTTAAATGCTTTTCTATTGATATTTTGTTTATGAGAAAAATAATAGTATCATTATTGTTAATAGCATTAATAGCTGGATGTATAGAACAACCTACAGGACAAATTATAGCTGGTTATAGAGATGTTTCTATACCTGATATTGAAAAAAATCCTTTACAATTTGATCAAGTTAAAGTAAGAATAACTGGAAAATATTTAAGTGGGGTAAATGCTCCATCCAGTGATACACCATATGTTCTAGAAGATCAAGGATACAATATTGAGCTGAGAAATCTCCCTGATGGAAACTATGTTGATTATAATGAGTACGAGGTAACCGGAACAGTTGTTGTAGTAGGGGAATTTTGTCAATGTGAAAGAAGACATTATGATGAATTTAAAGGGGAATGGAGTAATTGGTATCAACAAACATATGGAAATCCAAGAAGTGTTGAGTGGTGTGTTGATAGAACAGAAAAACAAGGTGGAGAAACTGTTCAAGTTCAACAAAGATGCATTGAAGGAACTAAATTCTATAAAAATTATATAAATGTGGAAAGTATAGTTAAAAGGTAAACCCTTCTAAGAGAAAAACATTTATATATGTATTCTTATAAAGTTAAGAGAATGAGAAACATAGTTGTTGAAGAATTAAAAATAATACCTGTTCCAGAACAAAGAATAGAGGTTGTTGAAAGAAAAGGAATTGGGCATCCTGATTATATTTGCGATGCGATAATGAATCAAGTTTCTGTTGAACTTTCTAAAGAATATATTAAACAATTTGGAGCAGTAATGCATCATAACATTGATAAAGGGTTATTAGTTGCAGGAGAAGCTCAACAAAATTTTAAAGGTGGTAAAATAATTCATCCCATGCTTCTTGTTTTTGGAGATAGGGCCACATTTGAAGTCGAAGGGAAAACAATTCCTATTAATAATATAGCAATCCAGACTGCAAAGAATTGGTTAAAAAATAACTTGAGGTTTGTTGATCCAGAAAAGCATGTTAAATATCAGGTTGAATTGAAAAAAGGTTCTGCTGCATTAACAGATATTTTTAAAAGAAAGGGAGAAATTTTAGGAGCAAACGATACTTCTGCAGCAGTAGGATATGCTCCATTAACTGAAACAGAGAAAATGGTTTTAGAAACAGAAAAACACCTTAATTCTAAAGGTTTTAAAAATAAATTCCCTGAATCTGGTGAAGATATAAAAGTAATGTGTTTAAGATCAAATTCTGAATTACATTTAACAGTGGCAATGCCACTAATTGACAGGTTTGTTGAATCTGAAAATGATTATTTCAAGAAAAAAGAGGTTTTGATAGAAGAAATAAGAAATTTTTTAAATAACAAAACACATTTAAAGACATTTATTCATATGAATACCCTTGATAAACCAGGAAGAGGGTTAGGAGGAATTTACTTAACAATAACTGGAACATGTGCAGAAGATGCTGATTGTGGTGGAGTAGGAAGAGGAAATCGAGTTAACGGTCTAATCCCTTTGAATAGACCTGTTTCAAATGAGGCAGCAGCTGGTAAAAATCCTGTTTCTCATGTAGGAAAAATTTATAATGTTCTTAGTCATAAGATTGCAAATGAGATTTATAAGAAAATTCCAGATATAAAAGAAATTTATGTTTGGTTGTTAAGTCAAATTGGAAGACCAATTGACCATCCAAAAATAGCAGCAGCACAAATTGTTATGGACGGTTCAATAGGTTCTGTTAGAAAGGAAATTTCTGAGATAATTGATAAAGAGTTAGCCGACATCAAAAAATTCTGTATGGAATTAGCTTATGGGAAATATACTGTTTGCTAAAATATATTAATAGGTTTCTTTAAAATTAATTTATGCCAAGAAAAAAGAAGAAAAAGAAAAAACGAAAAAAGAAAAAGAGAAAAAAGATAATAAAAAAGGCTGTCAGAATAGATCCACATGACTATGAGGCTGATGTTGACGCCTTAGAAAGTGAATATTCAGAATAGATTTTTATGAAAATTATATTTTTAGTTGTAGTTATTATAATAATTTCTTCAATCTTTATATTCTTTTTTCTTGAAAAGCAAGAAGAACAAAATTTTAACATTACCTGCAGAAATATAACTGAAACATATTGGGAAAGGGAATTAAGAAACTACACTCCTAGATATGAGCTTAATCACACTTTAAAAAGGCAAATAACAGGAAATACAACAACTTATATTGCAAAGGTTTATGTAACTAATCTAGAGAATTTTACAAATCTATTTATAGTTAATTATACTTTCAGTTATGATGCTTCTGAAGATAAGTTAAGTAAAAATTATTCTGTAAGTCCAAATGAAAAATTTCCTTTCACATTTTATATCTATGTTGACAGAGGAGTTGAGGTAGATACTATTTATGAGGTTTTTACTAGTGAGAGAACAAGATGGGAAAATATCACAAAAACTAAAACAATAACAATATGTGAATAAATTTATATGTAAGTAAATAACTAATTTTATGAAAAAACGTATGAAAATTCCAAAAATTAAAACTTCAAATACAATGCTAATAGCCATTGCAGTTATAGTAGTTCTTTTGATATTATTTGGTTTGGTTGCTGCTGGGGTTATTAAAATTTCAGCAGGTCCAACAGTAGTATGTAGGGATGTTACAGAGACTTATACAGAGCTTGTGATAGTTGATACTAATACTCAAACAAAAAATTACTTTTTTAGCCCAAATCAAGAACATACATTTGAATTTACATTAGAAGATGTTGGAGTTGATGAAGAATTTAGCAGAGAATATGAAATAACAACTACGCCTTTAAATTCAAGATATCAAGTTACAACTGATTCTTTAATGAAATTAGAAGATATAATGAGACCTGGTAAATGGTCTGTTTCAGGTAAACTTACAATAAAGAATCTAGAAGATCAACAAGTTCAAATTAAAGTAGATTACACAATCAATACATTGAAAAATGAAACTAAGACCAGAACAATCCAGGTTTGTGAGTGATTTAAATATTTTTTACTTTATTAAATTATTATGAAAAAGTTTTTGATATTTACAATTATTTCGTTTATTCTAATTTCTGGAATTTCTTATGCAGATAATTCTATGCTAATATGGGAAGCCTATGCAAAAGGATTAGTAGAAATAATAACAACACATGATTCTATTGGATTCATAGTTATTAACAAAGCAGATTTCCCAGTTGTAATAGATGATTACGTCATGCTCTTAAGTCCAAATCCTGTTAATCCTACTTCAAAAACAACTCAAGATGGTATGTTGGTAAAATATACAATTCCTGCTAAAGAAAACAAAACATTTTACTATGCATCTTATACGGTTTTTAATGGCTATTACAATCCATTTATTAACGAAACTCCTTGGTGGTGTTCTGAATTATGGCAATTTACAAGAGCAAACACCCTTATGGTTTTAGGAGGGCAAATTGCTCCTATTAAAATACAGGAATTTATAGAAGATCCAAATAAAACCGATGCAAATAATAATTCTATTCCTGATTTAGATGAATGGTATGGTCCAGGTGGAAATACAAGAAGTTATAATATATGGTTTTATTTAGATAATTATTCTTCTATTGTTATTGGAAAGACTCCACTATTCAAAGAATCTGTGATTGGAGAAAAATTAGAAATTACATTATGGATAACAAACATTGGAAGAATGGATGCAAATGTTGAAATAATTGATGAAATTCCAAACGGATTCTATGCAACTGACTTTTCAATAGAACCATATAAGAATGATAATAAATTAAAATGGAATTTAGATGTAGAAGGATATGATAATAACATTGATCCTGATGAAATTGAACCACTTCAATATGTTACTAAGAAAATTACATATAATTTGATTCCAATGAAAACAGGAAGAATAATTTTACCAGAAGCAAAAGCAAAATGGAATGATGGAATAGGTTTAACAAGTTCTTATTCTGCAAAACCAATTCTAGAAATTTCTTCAGATATAAATGATTTGATAAAAATTAAGGAATATATGTTTGAAATTGGTTGGATAGACAATAAAGGAGTTTTGAATAGTTTGGATGTTAAATTAGAACACGCGTTAAAACATATAGAAAAAGAGGAATATGAAACTGCTAAGAATAATTTACAGGCCTTTATAAATGAAGTGGAAGCTCAGAATGAAAAACATATAATTCAGGG
>JBHIDO010000022.1:0-5377 GCA_046760145.1 Candidatus Aenigmatarchaeota archaeon | reverse complement strand
AAATATCTATTATTTCTTTTCCTGATTTAGTATCAAGATTTCCAGTTGGTTCATCGGCCAAAATTATATTAGGATTATTAGCAAGGGCTCTAGCAATTGCTATAACTTGTTTTAGAAATCTCTTAGCCTTTTCTCTAGACTTCTCAATTCCTCTATACCAGGTTTCTGGAAGTCTTTGGGAATCTTCTCTAGTCTTTATTATATCAGAATAGGCCATAATAGAATTTGGTGAGATAAGTATTTATTTTTAATAATATTCTGTTCGATACTCACCTTTAGGTTTATAATAATATTCTTCTACTTCTTCCTCTTCTTTTCCTTTTATTCTTTCTATTAATCTTTTTATAAATCTCATTACCTGATCTCTATACTTCCAAACCAATACTCCTACTACTGCAATAATAACTATTGCAGCAACTGTCCAAACCAACCAAGAATAATCTGCTCTAGCTGTTTTTAAATCATTAATCATTGTTCTTAAATCAGAAATATTTGATCTTGCCTGATCAATGTTAGATTTTGCAGAAGCATAATCCTCATCATAATAATCATCTTTAGCCTGATTCAATAAGTCTTCTGTTTCATTGTATAAACTCCATAAATCAGAAACATCCTTTCCCTTGGCTTCTAAATCTTGTATTTCAGTTTTCAAATCTTCTAATTCTGCTAATAATGCATCAGCTTCAGCTATCAAATCACCAACAACTTCTATTGTTCCTGTTATGCTCGCCTCACCCACAGAGCTAGATATGTCAATTATTCCTGAATATGTATCTTCATCCAGACCAGTAGTATCAATTTCTAGTTCCAAGATATCAGCTCCATTTGCACTAATAGAACTTGGTTTAGATTTAACACTCACAATATCTGATAATTCATCTGGGATATCAACTATTATATAAGTTGCAGTTACATCTGCTCCATTTTCCAATGTAAATTCCTTTTCAATTATTTTATCTGCTATTGTTATAACAGAGAAATATGAAGGTGAAACGCTAAATTCTTGACCTGGAACAGAATAATTAATTGAAAAATCTTTTGTTAATAAATCTGTTCTTCCATCAGAATCATTAACATGAATTAAAAATGTATAAATTCCATTATCAAAGTCATCAGGAATATCATACGTTGTTTCAAATATGTCTTCACCCTCAATTGTTGTGGTTGTGAAATTAAGAGTTTCATTGTTTGAAACATCAATATCTAAAGTGAAATTTAATTTAGGATCATAAACTTCAGTTGTTTCAATTGTTAAGTTAATTGATTCAGAAGTATTATAATAATACTTATCAGTTGAAACATAAATTTTCCAAGGAATAATTTCTATATCTTTAGAAACCTCAGACTCAACATTATCATAAGTTATTTTTGCTTTTATTGTGAAAACACCTTTTGGAACATCTTTTGTTAATGAATAAACTAGATTCCAATAAGTTGGGGTAATTTGATTCATATCAATATCTTCTGCTAATGGAGAACCATCTGGTTTTAGAATTGTTATATTTGCACTATCAACCACAAAACCAGTATTCAAGGAAATATTTATATTTTCTAAAGGAGCATATTCATCCTTATCAGTTGTTAGTGTTAATCCTTCAATTTCTTTGCTCACTGTTTTGAAACTTCCTCCTGTATTATCAAGATTAGTTGAAGGTTTGTAAACTTCTAAAATAAATGTTCCCCAACCATAACCAGGAGTTATTATTTTATCACAAGTATTACCACCACAACCCATTGTACCACTACTTACAACGGTAAAGTTAGAAGCCCTTATCCTATAATTAAGAGATGAAACATCTATTGGGTCTTTTCCTGACCAAACAGAAGCAGAAAACAAATAACTCGAACCTGGTGTGTAATAATCCTTTGAATTTATGTAAATAGATAAATTTCCAACATACATATTAAATGTTTTATAACCTCTTATACCAGACTTAGAAAATGCTTTTATTGTAACATTGTGAATATCTCTTTTTGGAAGAACGGTTGTTAAATTTTTCCAGAAATTATCTTCATAATACATGTCTCCAGTATGAAGAGTACCATAAGTCTTTTCTTTTATTGTGAATTTAACATTTCCATCAGAATCATCAATTATTTGTTTTCTCCAAGTAACCTTTGAAATAATCCATATGTTATTTCCAGCTGTGGAATATTGTGGGATTGTAGTTCCTGTTACATCCCAGCTTGTTTCATCCATAACAGTGAAAATTGTTCTATCAAAAATTTTCCATGTTAATGATGTAAAATCAGAAGGTTTGTCTAATCCCCAGAATGCTCCCTTGCTACTTGTATTTAAAATAGAATATGTTCCTGTTACTGGGTCACCAGGAGGATCACAATAAATTCCTACCCATCCTTTTTGTGAGCCAGCACTACCATGAATCATCACATTATTCTCATTTGTTAAAATATCAAATGGTCCACTTCCTTCCAAATCTTCAGTTATATAACCTGATTTTATTCTATAGAAATTCTTTTTGGTTCCTGTTTTTCCAGAACATATATTATCATCATAATCATAATCAACCATATTTTTGTAAAAAGCACAACCTTCTATATCTCCATTTTTATATGCATTTAAAAAGGTTGCAAATACTTGTTTATTAGAAGGAATATTATCACAAAATGCATCTCTATCTTTAGTTTTGTCAGCCATATTTTCACTAACATCTCCTAAGAATATCATTCTAGCATCAAAAACATCTTGTTTCCACTCCTGAGTATTGTCCTTCACGCTATTTTCCCAATGTACTATAACATTATATCCTAAAGTATTGTTTATACGTTCGCAGAAGATCCTATCCTCTGAGTTTGAATCCAAGCAAGAACATCCTGTTCTTGTACACTCATATTTAGAAACATATATTATATTTTTCGGTGTGTAAACCACTATTGGTGGTCCTGGAAATTCTGTCTCACCAATAGAAAAAGCAGGTATTATTGACAAGAGAAATACTACTAAGATTATCAAAGCTAGTTTCCTTGTAAATACCATAAATATACTTTTTTATGCTGATTTATATTATTAACTTTATATGAAAGATGCTCTAAGAATACTGTATAGTGCTTTTTTTTATGTAATATTTCTAATTTTATTTGTAATTTTCTTAAATCAAATATTATATGTTGATAAAAATTTGTTTCTAATGATAAATGGAATACAAAATAATTTTCTTGATTATTTTTTTCAGATAATAACATATGGTGGTTCAGCTGTTTTCTGGATTGTAATGATTTTATTATTTTTAATTAAAAAAGAGAAAAAAACTGCTTCTTATTTAATTTGCGCATTATTAATTGACTTTATATTGACTGTGAGCTTAAAGGGATTATTTTTAAGACCAAGACCATCTGAAACATTATCGAATATCAAGTTATTAAGAACAGAGATTAGTCCTAGTTTTCCTTCTGGTCATAGTTCAAGGGTCTTTGCAGGAGCAACTATTTTGAGTCATCAATATCCTAAATACAAGATAATATTTATTATTTTAGCAATATTGGTTGCATTTTCCAGAATTTACATTGGTGTACATTATCCTTTAGACACTTTGATTGGATCAATAAATGGAATTTTAGTTGGTTTGTTATGTTTATTCTTGCCAATTGAGAAAATAAGAAAGTTTCTTCATATATAAAAGTATTTTCCCTTTTCTTTCTGTTCTTTATCTTTTTGGGAATCAGGCTTGTTTGCTCTTGGTCTTCCGGTTTGAGGATCTTTTCTAAATGTTATATCAACTTCTTTTAAAAATCTGTTAAAACCTTGTTCAATGTTAAATTGGTCTGCAAAACCTTTTTTTCCTGGTTCTCCAGAAAATAACATTGCCCTATCAGATAGATAACTTAAAAATAACAAATCATGATCAATTATCATAAATGACAAGTTCTTTTCAGAAAATCTTTGAATTAATTTTGCAACTGCTAATCTCTGATCAACATCCAAATAAGCTGATGGTTCATCCAGTAAATATAAATCAGATTTTTTTGATAAGCATAATGCAATAGCAACTCTTTGTAATTCACCACCAGACAAATCCTTAACCTTATTTTCTAGAATTCTTTCGATTTTTAATGGTCTAATTATCATAGATTTATATTCTTTGTCAAATTTTGCAACAGTTTTCAATAGATTAATAACTTTACCCTCATAGTCAGAAGAAATGTATTGTGGTTTGTAAGAAATTCTCACTTCCTCAACCTCACCTTTGTCTGGCTTTAATTCACCTGCCAATATCTTTGCAAATGTTGTTTTTCCCAATGCATTTGAACCAAATATCCCTAAAATCTCTCCAATGTTAATAAAACCTTTTTTAACTGACAACGAAAAACCATTGAAGTTCTTTTCCAAATCACTCCATTCCAAATAAACTCCTTGTTTTTCTGTTAAAGATTTTCCTAATTCGAACCTGATTGGTTCTCTTATTTTAACATTATCTTCTTTTATAAAACCATCCAAGAAAACATTTATTCCGGTTCGAGTTGAATATGGTTTTGAAACAATTCCATATGCTCCTGGAAAACCATAAAAAATATGAATTCTATCTGCAAGAAAATCTAATGTTGCTAAATCATGTTCTACAACCATTACTGATGATTCCTTAGCTAACTCTCTTATTAATTTAGCTGTTTCTAACCTTTGAAAAACATCTAGATATGATGATGGTTCATCAATATAATATATATCTGCTTTTCTTGAAGCTGCAATTCCAATTGCTAATCTTTGCAATTCTCCTCCTGATAACTTTGATAATTCCCTTTCCAAACAATTCTTTAATCCTAATTTATCGATCAATTCATCTTTTATATTTCTTTTATTATATTTTTCTAGAATTTCATTAACTGTTCCCTTAATATTTGATAATATATCAATTTGTTGTGGCTTTATAACTGTCTTTAATTTCTTTTTAGATAAGTCTTCTAAATAAGATTGTAATTCTGTTCCTCTGAAAATTTTTATCAAATCTTTTGCAGTTGGCTTTAATTCTCCAGATAATATTCTTAAGGCAGTGGTTTTTCCAACACCATTTTGTCCAAGCAAACCAACAACCTCTCCTTTGATTGGAAATGGTAATCTGAAAAGAACAAATTGATTTTTTCCAAATCTATGAATAGGTTCTTCTTTTAATTTTTCAGGAGTGTTAACAACATCAATCGCTTTAAAAGGACATTTCTTAACACATAATCCACAACCAATACAAAGACTTTCATCAATAACAGATTTTTCTTCTAAGTAAACACATTTTTCTCCACTTCTATTAATAGGACAAACTGCTATGCATTCTTTTCCACATTTATTTGGTTTACATAATTTTTTGTTTATAATAGCAATTCTCATAAAAATTATATTACCTCTTTATATTAATATTCAAAAACCAAT
>JBHIDO010000021.1:0-7754 GCA_046760145.1 Candidatus Aenigmatarchaeota archaeon | reverse complement strand
CTTGTTAGAAGAAAGAAAAAAATAAGTCTAAGTAAAGCTGCATCTGCGTTAAGAGTTGATAGAGGTCAGGTAGAACAATGGGTTAGGGTTCTTGAAGACAGAGGTTATTTAAAATTAATGTATCCTCCAATAGGAGAACCTTACATTATACCAGGAGAACTTCCTATTACTACAGCTGTTAAAAGAATAAAGGGATTTGAAAGGAGAAAAGGTAAAGTTAAAGAAAAGGTAGCAGAATTTGAAAAAAAAGTTGGTGAAGTTGAAGAAAAAATTCAAATAACAGATGAAAAATTTCTAGGACTAGAAGATGAATTACAAATAAGATTAAGAGAAGTTGAAAGAGATTTAGAAAAATTAGACGAATTCGAAAGAAAGAAAAAAGAAATAATGAGAACCGGAGAAAGAATAAGACAATTTACTGAGGTTACAGCTAAACATTTTAATAAGGTAAGGGCTTCCCTTAGAGCCTTAGATAAGAGAATTAAAGAACAATTAAAGGATTTAGAAAAGCATGGAGTAGAAATGAAAGATTTAGATAGAGCACGAAAAAGAATAGAAATAGAAATAGAAGCCTTAGACAAAGAAATAAAGATTGTTAAAGATTTGGTTAAGGAACCTGTAAGAATTCCTATAATTGGTGGTCTTAAGAAAACTTTTAGAAGTCATAAAAGAAGAGCTATAAAAATTGAGAGAAAGAGAAAGAAAATCCATAAAAAGGTTGAAAAGATTAAGAAAGCTGTAAGAAGAAAACATAAAAAAGCCAAGAAAAAAAGAGATCACGCAAGAAGAATAATTCTGAAATATACAAAGAAACGTCGTAAAAGAAGGGTAAAGAAAAAGGTAAAAAGGAAAAAGAGGAGAGTAAAAAGAGTTAGAAAGAAAAAAACTAAGAGGAAAGGGAAAATTAGAAAGAAAAAATATAAAAGAAAAATTAGAAAAAAGAGACCTAAGAGAAAAGAAACAACAATAACAATAGAAGAAGTAATAGGAGCTCCTCATTAAAGTGATTTAATGGCAGATGTTTTAGCCAAATATACTGTTATAGCTGATAAAGTCCCTGGACTAGTTACAATAACCAAGAAACCAGAAGAATATGTTCCAGTTTATAATGTTGTTTTTCCAAGGATAGAGTCTGCAACAGAAGCTATTTTGGATTCTATAAAAGAAAAAATGATAGAAACTATTAAAATAAAAATTTCTGAAATCCTTGACCCAAGAGCCTTAGAAGATGTTAAAAAAAGGTTTTTAGAAAATGCTGAAAAATATATTTCAGCAGAAATGCCTAATATCAGTGATAGAGAAAAAAAAGCATTGGCAGGATATTTAGTACATGAAATGCTTGGATTAGGAAGATTAGAAATCATGTTAAATGATGATGGACTAGAAGAAGTTGTTGTTAATAATTCTACTGAAAGTCTATGGGTTTTCCATAAAAAATTTGGCTGGTTAAAAACTAATATTTTGATTCCTACAGAAGATCAAATTTATAATTATGCAAGTATTATTGGAAGAAAGGTTGGGAGACAAATAAACATTCTAGACCCATTAATGGACGCACATTTACCAACAGGTGACAGGGTAAATGCAACTCTATTTCCCATATCTACCAAAGGAAATACAATAACAATAAGAAAATTTAGAAGAGAACCTTGGACCATGGTAAATTTTATAGATCCTAAAGAAAAAACTATTTCTAAAGAAGTCGCAGCATTACTTTGGTTATGTGTGCAATATGAATTAAATATTTTAGTATCTGGAGGAACAGCATCTGGAAAAACTTCTGTATTAAATGCTTTGATGCCTTTCATGCCTCCTAATCATAGAATAATCTCTATTGAAGATACAAGAGAGATGAGATTACCTGATTTTCTACATTGGATTCCTTTAACAACAAGAGAACCAAATCCAGAAGGAAAAGGAGAAATTACGATGTTAGACTTAATGATAAATTCTTTGAGAATGAGGCCTGATAGAATTGTAGTTGGAGAGATACGAAGATCTAGAGAAGCAGAAGTTTTATTTGAAGCAATGCATACTGGACATAGTGTCTATGCAACAATGCATGCTGATAGAGCAGAGCAGGTTATTAGAAGATTAACAAACCCACCAATTAATTTGCCAGAAAGTTTATTGGAAGCCTTACATTTAATTGTAGTTCAATTTAGACATAGAAGATTAGGAATAAGAAGAACATTTGAAGTAGCAGAAATAATTGGTAGTATTGGCACTGGGGGGCAGGCAAGAGTAAAGTTAGAAATGTTATACAGATGGAAGCCAAAAACAGACACAATTGAAAAGTTAAAAGAGAGTATTAGATTAATAGATGAAATAAGATTGCATACAGGATTTACAGATGAAGAAATGGCTCGAGATTTGAAAGAAAAAGAAATGATCTTACAATGGATGTTGGATAAAAATGTAAATACGGTTAATACTGTTGGTAAGGTTGTATCAGATTATTATCATAATCCAGAAAAAGTTTTAAGTATTGCTAGAAGAAATAAAGGTCCACAAGAGATTCTAGGAAGATTAATGGAAGAATTAAAAGGGTCAAAATAGATGATTAAATGATTCCTTTGGTTCCCTTCCCGATTGACAAAGCAAAAAGAGTATCAAGAATTTTTCTTAGCATTGGAAATGCTATCTCAAAAACAAAACCATCTTTAAAATTAGAACTTTATCAAGCTGAAGTTGACATCAGCACAAGAGAGTATTGCTCTATTATTATATTTTCAACTATATTTTATTTTATTTTATTAACAGCATTACCTCTAATTATAGGAATTATGGTTGGTACTATAGATATTTTAATTTCTTTAATAATAGGATTTGCATTTTCAGGTTTTGTTTTCTTTTACTTGTTAAATTGGCCTAAATTAATAGGAAGGAGAAAGATAAGAGAAATTGATAGAGATATTCTGAATGCCTTACATCATTTGCTAATTGAGATAAAATCAGGTGTTCCTCTATTTAATGCAATGGTTGGTGTTAGTGAGGGTTATGGAAAAGTTAGTGAAGAATTTAAAAAAATTGTAAAGGAAATTAATGCTGGTACACCAGAAACAGATGCTTTAAACACAGCATCACAAAGAAATCCTTCTTTATATTTTAGAAGATCTATTTGGCAGATTGTAAATGCAATGAAAGCTGGTAGTGACATTGGTGCTGCACTAGAAGCTATTGTTGATAACATTGTTAAGGAACAAATGATAGCAATTAGAAAATATGGTCAGCAACTGAATCCATATACAATGATGTATATGTTATTTGCAGTTATTTTACCAAGTTTAGGCATAACTTTCCTGATAATAATATCATCATTCTCTGGAATAATGATTCCTAAAATTATTTTTCCTTTAATAATTTTCGTATTGGTTGCATTTCAATTCTTTTATATGGGATTAATTAAAACAAAAAGGCCTGCTGTGGAGGTATAAAATGATTTACGAAAGATTAATTCGTTTGTTTCCGAAAAGATATAGAGAAAGAATGAGAAAAGAAATAGTTTATGCTGGACTTGATGAAAGGATTGCTAATAAATTTATAGGATTTTCTTTTATTTTTTCAATTTTATTATTCATAGCAATAGGATTTGACCTTTGGTTATTTGGATTTGGACTAATGGGAATTTTAATTGGTTTAGTTATTGGTATAATTTTTATATTCATATCAAATATTTCTATTATTTTAATAGCAGATTCTAGAGGAAGAGAGGTAGAAAAACTTCTTCCAGATGTTTTGCAATTAATATCTGCAAATGTTAGAGCTGGTATGACCGTTGACAAGGCAATCTGGTTATCTGCAAGACCTGAATTTGGAATTTTAGAAGAAGAAGTAAGAAAAGTTGGTGCAAAGACAATGGGAGGAAAACCAATTAATCTTGCATTAAAAGAAATGAGTAAAAAAATAAAATCTAAAATTCTTGATAGAACTGTAAAATTAATTATAGAAGGTATAGAATCAGGAGGAGAATTAGCAAAACTATTAGATGAAACTTCCTCTAATATCAGAACTACACAATCTTTAAGAAAAGAAATTCGTTCGTCTGTTATGATGTATTCAATATTTATTTTGTTTGCCGCGGTATTAGGAGCTCCTATGTTGTATGCAATAAGCCTCTATTTTGTAGAAGTAATGACATCATTATGGGCACCGCAGGTTGCAACTGGTGTTGCTTTTGGTGGACTTGGTCTTGCAGGAATGGCAGGAGTTCAAATTACTACAGAAGAATTATTTTATTTTGCAATAGTTTCAATTACAATAACAACATTATTTGGTTCCTTATTAATGGGCTTAATCCAACATGGTCAAGAGAAAAGAGGATTAAAGTACTTGCCATTTCTAGTTGGTGGTGGTTTAGCAATATTTTTCATTGTAAAATTTGTTATAAACATTTTATTAGGAGGTTTGTTCATAGTATAACATTTATATTAAAGAAATAACCAAAATAAACAAGAGGTGTACTGATGAAAAAAGGACAGACAGCAATGGAATATTTGATGACATATGGATGGGCAATATTAATTATTCTAATTGTCGGTGGTTTGCTAGTTTACTATGGAGTGTTCTCAATTAAACCTGGTGCATCTAAACAAGGATTTGGATTGGTAGATGTGTCGTCTCCATGGGATTATAATGCTGCAGGTACTTTAAGAATAAAAGTTGAGAATAGAGTAGGAACACAAATAACTATAGATAAGATATTTGTAACTGATGGAACAACAGCAGTTATAGGAAATAGTTCTGTAGACATGAGTGTAAGCCCAGGAACAACTAGTGATTGGATAATTGCAGACTCAACAGTAGCAGGTTCAACAGGAGATGCATATAGTATTTCAGTTGCAATTCAATATAACGTAACAGGAGAATCCTTCAATAGTAGTGGGTCACTGAGTGGAACAAGAAGTTAAGATTTTAAAATTTAATTTTTTTAGTTCTTTTCATATATTTCTTTATAACGATAACCTTTAAGTATCGGTTTTACAAAATAAAATTAAATAAAATGGAGGTGTACTGATGAAAAAAGGACAGACAGCAATGGAATATTTGATGACATATGGATGGGCAATATTAATTATTCTAATTGTCGGTGGTTTGCTAGTTTACTATGGAGTGTTCTCAATTAAACCTGGTGCATCTAAACAAGGATTTGGATTGGTAGATGTGTCGTCTCCATGGGATTATAATGCTGCAGGTACTTTAAGAATAAAAGTTGAGAATAGAGTAGGACAACCAATTAACATAACACAGATTTTCATTACTGATGGAACAGTATCTAATAAAAATGTAATAAGCGGTGGAGAATCTTTAAGCCCAGGAACCACGTCAGATTGGATACCTGCAAATTCAACAGTAACAGGTTCAACAGGAGATGCATATAGTATTTCAGTTGCAATTGAATACATGGTAGGAACAGAATCCTTCAATAGCAGTGGGGCATTGAGTGGAACAAGAAGTTAGAAATATTTTGTTTTGCTCTTCTAATTTTTTTATTTTTATTTATATTTTTTCTTTATAACATTTTACGAATTTCCTCAATTTCTGAACGTAAAGAATTTATTTCTCTATATATGAAATTATTAAATCCAAAAGAAAAAATAGAAAAATGAGAAAAGGCTTCACTATATTCTATTAATTTACTTAATCTTTTTTGCAGTTCTTCATATCTTTCTATCAAATAATTATTCATATTTAATACCTTTAACCATGAACAATGGCAAAGTAGATATTGAACCTTGAATTTGCTTCCTTTTTCTTTTAGAAAGATATTTTATCCTATTAAATTCCTCTTTAGTTAGATATTCTGGAACAGCATCTTTTAGTCTTCTTAGTTCAAATTCGAATCT
This sequence comes from Candidatus Aenigmatarchaeota archaeon, assembly GCA_046760145.1. Lineage (GTDB taxonomy): Archaea > Aenigmatarchaeota > Aenigmatarchaeia > Aenigmatarchaeales > Aenigmatarchaeaceae > JBHIDO01. Next base: position 1,908 of record JBHIDO010000021.1, on the reverse strand, counting down.
TTTTTGTGATTTTTGATTAGAAAAATTTATTATAGAATATTCTTCAACGTCTACATTTTTTAAACCAATTTTATAAAAATAAAATGGTAATTTTGGACCTAAATCCAAATCAGAACCATCTTTTTTCATTTTTTCATCATAGCCTTTCTTCGCTTTAGAAATTAATTTTAATAATTCGATTATTTCAGGATCACTCCCGTAAAATTGAAATCCTGATGAATTGCATGGTTCAATAGCAACAATTTTACCCTTAATTTTAGTAACCCTTTTCATTTCTTTCAAAGCTTTTTCAATTTCTCTTAAATTACATAATGTCATATGAGATGTAACCAAATCAAAATAATTATCTTCAAATTTTAAATCATAAATATTCTGTTTCAAATATTTTACATCTAAACTTTGTTTTTTTGTTAATTTTCTAGCAACTTCTAAGACTTCATCATCAATGTCTATACCTATAATTTCACCTTTTATTTTAGATGCCATCATTCTTGTAAAAAATCCTGTTCCACAACCAATATCAAGAATTTTCATTCCATCTTTTAATTCTAAAAATTCATAAAGAATAGGGAGATATCTTGATCTCCACATATTTTTCCTTGTTCCTTCTAATTCTTCTGGAGTATATTTAATATATTCTTTTTTTATTTCCACCCAAATCACCTTTAAAATACAAAGAAAAACCAATTTTCAAAGCTTCTTCTATGGGTTTACAATATGGTTTATTCATAGAGCCTTTTTTATAAAATGCAAGTAATGGACATCCACCACCACAAATCAAACTAAATTTACAATTTCTACATTCAGGAATTTTAAGAACAGTCCTTTTTCTCCAAGAATTTAACTTACTTTTATTAATTTTTAATTTAGGATAAAATTTACCTATAGAAAATTCTTTATTTCCACAAACTGATAAGCAAGTATAAATATCTCCATAAAGATCAAATGCATACATGTTTACATTAGCTTCACAGTTTTTGAATTGTGGAGGAAAAAGTTTACCATATATACTTAAACTAATTAACGTATCTATTCCTTGCCAACCACCAAGGGTTAATACTTTGGTTTGTTTGTACTTTTCATAAATTCTAGAAATTTTAGCTAATGTCTCATATTCAGGAATACAAAATGTATAATTCTTACAAGAAAATTGTCTTACAGGCGCAATATAAGAAAAAATCCTCTTATCCCAACCTTTTTCTATTATAAAGTTTGCTAATTCTGGAAGATTATTTATGTTATTAGAATCTACATTAACTCTAATAGCAATTCTTATGTTATTTTCGATTGCAGCATCTATACTCTTTACTATCAAATCAAATGTACCTTTACCATTTCTAAAAATTCTTCTCTTATCATGAACTTTCTTTGTTCCATCTAAAGTTACTTGAACCTGTTTAATAAATGGTTTAGAAAGAATATCTACAAACTTGTATAATTCAACACCATTTGTAACTATATTCATTTTATAATTAGAATCTTCACATTTTCTTATAATATCTTTAATTACATCAATTTGTTTTGAATTTGAAATAAGAGGTTCGCCACCATAAATAGAAATAGTTAGTTTTTTTGATTTACGAATTTTATTAATAGTTTCAAAGCATTTATTTAAAACTTTTTTCGTTATCAAGTCTTGATTTCTATTTAATATACTATTTTGAAAGCAATATGTACAGTTTAAATTACAATTGTAAGTAGGACAAATAACAAATCTCTCTTTTTGTGATGCAATCTTTTCATATAATTTATACATTCTTAAAAGTTCTTTTTGTTCATCAATTTCATTATCAAAAACATAACCCCGTCTTATTAGTCTTTCTATTAATTTATTTTTTCCTTTTATTTTTCCTAATTTTATATTTTTTAAAAAGTTAAGAACATTTCTGTTTATTATGTCTATAGCTC
>JBHIDO010000020.1:0-7928 GCA_046760145.1 Candidatus Aenigmatarchaeota archaeon | reverse complement strand
TAACCTAATGCTCTTAATTGTTCAACTGGAAGTTCTAGGGTATCCTCAGATGTTACCATCCTGTAATATGGTAAGATTTGTAACATCATGCTTCCTAGAAAAGATGTTTTTCCACTTGATCTTGTCCCTGCAACTAGAAATGTTCTTCCATACGAGGCCATAAACCACATTAATCCTCCAAACAAAGGATTAAAGAATTTTACATCTAAGAACAAAGGAAAAGTCCATGGTCTAAATCTATGACGTCTTAAAGCAAATGCCAAACCTTCTGGTGATAATTTTGGATTAATTGCTGCAACTCTAGCTATACCACCAGGAATTATTAATTCAGTATCTAAAACAGGATTTGCTTCATCCAATGGTCTCCCTGATATTAATTTGAAACGAGTTGCCCATCTCTCACCATCAGCTCTTGTTGGAACCAAATTTGTTTCACATTCTTCAAAATCCTGATGATAAATATAAGTTGGAATTACTCCTAAAGGAGAATTTATAAAAATATCTTGTATCTTATCATCCTTTAGCAATATTTCTATTATCCCCAAACCCGCCGTATATCTAGTAAGAATTCCTGCTAATCTTTCTAATTGACCTTTTTCAAAGGTTTTTCCCATTTGTTCTGCCAAATCCCTTAACAAATCAATAGATAATGTATGAAATAATTCACGCATTTTTTCTTGTTCTTCTATTTCTAATTCTCTGGGCCTTCTTTCTTCTAATACCCTTCTTGCAGCATCTAATAATGTATATTCATCTTCAGACAATTTAAATTCTGGAGGAACAGCATGGTAAAAATATCTAATTTTTCCTGGGACTTTAAAAATTTCAACATCTGTATCCTCAACTTTGTATTTTGCAATTGTTTCTCCTGGTGGAGGTTGTGCAAGATATTTTGTATACATAAAGTTTGGACGAATAGTTGGTTTTAATAACTTTCTATAAATTGTTCTATCACCAATGTGATAACCTGTTAAGAATGGTTTTGCTTTTTGAATTAATTTACAATTTTCTAAAATATCTTGTAATGGTAATAAGGCATTTTCCAAATAATGAACAATACAATCTTTAAATTCTTCTGATTTTGCAGCTTTGGTTTTTAAATGTCTAATCTCTCTTGTTAAATTCAAATAAGCTCCAATAGGATCTCCTCTTAATTGTAATGTTACTAAATCTCTTAGCCAAGGATACCATTTGGGGACAAATTTACTACAAGTACCAACACCAATATTCTTGATTGATAGTAATTTTCTTTCTTTTATTATTTCTGTGATCGCATTTGCTATTTCTTGAAGCATTTGAGTTTGCTCTAAAGTGTATTCATATTCACGAGTTTCTGCTAAAATTATTCCAACAACCTTTTTTTCTGCAATTAGTTTGTCAATTGTTCTTGCCATTACAACATCAGAATCCTCAATTGTAAATCCAAATATTGAACCTAAACAATCTATTCTTAGAATTCCATCTTTTACCTCTGATTCAAAAACCATATATACACCTAATTTTATATAAAAATACAATATTATATATAACTGAATTAAATATAATATTTGTGATTAGATGGTAGAACCAGGAGACATTGACGCTATACTAAATGAAATGGTTCGAAGAGCTAATGAAACTTCAAGAAGATTAAGAGCTTTGGAAGAAAGATCATCACTTATAGAAGCTAGATTAAGCTCAATTCAAGATTCAATGTTAAGAAATACAGAAGAAAGAAAAGAAATAACTGAAAAGATTAATGAAAAAATAAAAAATTTTGAAACCGAGTTAATGAGAATTGATAATGATTTAATAAAAATTAATAAAAATCTTGAAAAAGCAGCTAAAAAATCAGAACTAAGGGAGATCGAAAACATGATATCTATTTTTAACCCCCTAAAGACAAATTTTATAACAAAAGAAGAAGCTAAAAGATTGATAAAGGAGACGAGATAATGCCATTATTTGGAAAAAAGGTGAAGAAAGTAAAAAGAATTTATATTCCTGTTGATCTTGTTCAAAAATATGCTTCCCAAGGTTTGTCAGAATCTCAAATTATTTCTAGACTAGAGGCTCAGGGATTTGAACCTGAAAGAATACAAAAAGCAATAAGAATTGCATTGAGTAAGGAAATCAAAGGAGAAGTTCCAACACGAGTAGTAAAAGGACCCACTCCAATGGGAGAAATTCCTTTCAAAGCTCCTGGAGAAGTTCCAACTTATGAAAAACACAAGGTTCCTAGACATCCTAGAATGGGCTATCCTCCTGAAAGAGTTATTCCTCCTGGAAGACCTCAACCAACTAGGTTTGCAGAAGCTCCTGAAACTCATTTAACATTTGAACGAAGACCTCCTCAAGTGTTTGAAGAACCTGCAATGGGCGAAATAACTGTTGAAGAAATTGTGGAAGGAATAGTTGCTGAAAAATGGGAAGAATTTGAGGAAAGATTATCTAATTTTGAGAAAAGAGATTTACAATTACAAGGACAAATTGAAGATATTAGAAAGAAAATTACTGAAATTGAAAAGAAAATGAAAGAAAAAGAACAAACTCTGCTTTCTAGATTTGGAGAATTTGGAGAATCAATGGATAGTATCGAAGGTAGGATAGGATCAATAGAAAGAATTTTCAAAGATTTTATCCCAGAGCTAACCGAGAATATAAAAATCATGTCTGAAATAGTTGAAAAAACAAAAAAGAAATAACTATTGGGGTGGTTTTTCTGCTATCAACCATATTACCGCTATTATCACTACTATGAAGAATATTATACCTGTTATGTTAAATGTAGGTAAATTGACAAAGCCTATTAATTCTAATCCACCTGCGCCTATGAAAATCAATACTGCAATTAAGAAAAGTGCTATAGCCGATACATACGAATATTTCTGGAAGAATGTTACTGGAACTAATTCTTCTCCTTCTTTCCCTTTCTTTCTTTCAATAAATCTCACTCCTGCAACCTCTAAGAATACTATAAAACCTAGTACAGCTAATACAACTAACACTAAACCAGTTGACATTTGCTCTATTATTGCTATCATTGCTGTTGGTGTTGCCAACAGTACAAAGAATCCAACCACTATTGCAATTATTGCACTTGATGCATTTGATAGGATATTAGTAAATCTTGATAAAACTCCATATACAATTGCAAATGTTAGTAACCATAGTAAAATATCTGCAAAACCTAATCTTTCTAAAAATTGTATTGCTCCTTCCTGAGCAAATACTGGCGTTGCTAATAGTAACATTCCTAGTATCAATGGTATTATTTTCTTCAACTTATCACCTCATTTTTCTCCTGTTTCTTTCATTAAGACCCATATAGCCACAGCCATTACCGCAAGGAAAAATATCATTGCTATTATTGGTTCTGAGATTCTAATGGCTGGTATATTTAATAGTCCTAAACCTCCTGCTCCAATGAATATTAATATCATTAAAATAATAAGAGCTGCTCCAAAAAATCTTGGATGTTTTGCAAAAATATGTTCTCCTTCAGCCTTTGTTCCAGTTATTTCTAAAAATATCATAACTATTATTAGTCCAAATGCAACAAGAATAGAAGCCATCACAAGATTTGTCACAAAAGTAGCTGCACTTCCTACTGAAGCTGCTAATAAAACCATAAATGATGCAACTATTGAGATTACACCCCTAGCTGATATTGATTTTGGAATTTCTACATGAGAAAGAATTCCATAAACAATCGCTAGAGTCAACAACCATAAAAGAATTAGTGCAAATCCTGCTTCCCTCAAACTACTTATTAAAGATTCTATCGGTGAAGCAGCAAATACAGGTGTTGCTATTAATAAAACTAAAACTGGAATTATCCATAATCTCTTCATATTATTCACTTTATGTATTGATATTCGAATATTTATTCTTTAGCCTTCTTTTAACTCCCTTTTAATAGTCTCTAGCTTAGGTGTTCCAGACTTGAAAGCTGCATAAAATATTATTAACATTAAAACTAATCCTATAAGCATTAAAAGATCCATTGGTGCAATAAATGAAATTTCAGGAATGAATGAAATTCCAACTGTTATGAAAACTACAAGTATTAAACCACTTACTATCATTGTTGCTGTTCTGTCTTCTCCAGGTTTAACTTCTCTCAAACCAAACAATTGCATAATAAATGCAATAAAGAAAAGAATAACAAAGAACCAAGTTATTGTTGGTAGATAATTCCATAAGATGGTTACAAACGGTGTATAACTAGCTGCAAATAATGCAATAACAATAGCAACCACAATATTTACTGCTTTGCTTTTAAATGCCCTTGATAATTGTAAAACCCCAAAAACAACAGCCATTGTAAATAGAAATGTAATGAAAAATTGTGACCCAAATAATTCTATGGGCATATCATATCACTTTTTTTGCTCTCTTGAGCTCGTCTAGTTTATCTGATAATAATGATCTTCTCTCTTGCAGGACAGCCTTTTCTCTACTACTTAAAGTAGGATCCTTTAATTGTATTTTTACATGTTCTAATTCCGCTTTAACATGTTTAATTTCTTCATTAATATCCATTATATTAGTCGCCTTTCCAAATATTCTCTTTCCAAGTCTAAATCTTTCTCTTGTTGCACCAGGATGTATAAATTTTGGTAACATGAAATAGCCAAAACTAACTATAATTGTTATTATTAACCAAATTATTGCTAAATTTGCAATGATTGAATACCACCCCATATAAACTATGAAAACATAAATTCCTATGGCAAGTAAAGTTCCTATTCCTGGATTCCTTGCAGCAAATGCTGGCCCTCTAGCTATAAGAAATAACCAAATTAAAATTACAATATGTGGAATAAATAGCAAATAAATAAAATCATGTTGAAAGTCTCCTGTAGGAGTAACTTGCAGAATTTCAAAGACTAAATCATAAATATCAATAGCCATACATAATTTAAGTTAAAAGAAATATAAAAAGTTAATTATTATATTATGTTTCTGAGTAATTAGCAATATAAGTATTCATTATTCGACTATCATATTTTCTTCTGATTATATCTAATTTTTCTCTTACTTCTATAGTATGTTAAACCTCCATCTAGTATACCAAGTAATTCTGCAAATAAATCGGTAGCAAAGTTAAAAATACCCTGATCAAAAACAGCAGAAGTAATTGCAGATGCAGACAAATTCCTTTCTTCAACAACTTCTGGTATACCAGCAATGTTAATATAATATGCCCTGTTCGCACCTATGTCAATAAGGTATTCAAGATTAGAAGGTTCTTTTTCATATTCTTTAAGTTTTCTCCTATAACTTTCTTTTTCTTCTTCTAACCTCTGAAGCCCTTTTAATGGAACTAAAACTGTTGCTGATGTGTTTGTCATACTACTCACTAATATATATTTACTACTATGTAGTATATAAATCTATCGTTTCAACTTAAAAATACCTAGTTCTCTACAAGTCTCAAAAATAGCCCAAGCCCAGACTATACACTCAAAACTTCTTAAAAAATCTCTATTTTCCTTAAAATGCTTAGAATCTTCAATATAAGCCTTCATATTTTTTAACATTTCCTGATTATCAGTCTCTATTTTATCAACAACTTCCTTGATTTTATTAGTCCATTTATCTATTTCATTTTCAATCATAACAATCCCAGGAATTCTTTTTCCCTGAAATGCAATCTTCCAGGAATTATTAAAACAGAAGGAGTTGAAATTTCTTTTTCAAATAGATTCTTAGCATTATCATAATAAATTTCTCCTCCAATATTTGCAGCAATCAATTTCTCTTTGTTAGAAATAATTTTATTTCTCAATAATAATCTTAATGCGTGATTAACATTCATATAAAGATTGACTTCTGCATCCAGATCTAATAACAATAAAGTATGTAAACCCATTTTCTTATTATTTTTAATTGTTTTTTTCACATTTTCTAATTTTTCATTAAAAGGTATGGTTGCACTTTTACCATACTTATAAATCTGAAGTCCTATTTCACCAATTGCAGAAAATATAGAGGCATTATGAACAATTTCAACAGGAATCTTCTTTTTCCTAGCTTCTATAACTAAGTCAATATGAGTTGTAGCAACCAAGGGATCTCCTGGAATTAGGATAGCAATGTCATTTTTCTTTGCCTTTTTCAATAAATTTGATAAATTTTCTTCCAAATCTTTTCTTTTTAAAATTTTAATATTTTTTCCTATGATATTTTTCAAATTTTCTAGTGACCCTTTCCAATAAGACGTATATAATTCTAAATAACAATCACATTTTCTAGCTATTTCCAAGGATTTTAATGTTAAATCCTTTTCTTCAAACCCTATTCCTATCAAATAAAGCATAAAAATAATTGAATGGTAAAATATAAATATGAGAGTTGCTTTTGATGTGATTGGTGATAAGAAAAAAGCAGTTGCAATCCTAGGCGTGAATGTTAAAAATCAGAGAAAAGCTGCAAAACAAATCCTGAAAAATCATAAAAATGTTAAATCTGTTCTAAAAAAATTAGCAGAAAGAAAAGATATTTACAGATTATATCCCTGCAAAGTTATAGCAGGGTCAAAGAATACAGAAGTAATTCATAAGGAACATGGATATTTGATAAAGGTTGATCCTCAGAAAGCTTATTTTTCTCCTAGAGAAGCAACAGAAAGACAAAGAATTGCTAAAAAGGTTAAATCTAAGGAAAGAATTTTGGTTATGTTCTCTGGAGTTGCACCTTATGCAATAGCTATTGCAAAGAAACATCCCAAAACTAGAATAGTTTGTGTTGATATAAATCTAAATGCAATCAGATATGCAAATCAGAATGTAAAATTAAACAAATTGAAGAATATAAAAAATATTTGTTGGGATGTTAGAGAAATGAGAAGATTGGGAAAATTTGATAGAATTATAATGCCCTTAGTTGAAACTGCTTATGAATTTCTTGACATTGCTTTTGCTTATTCTAAGAAAGGGACAATTATTCATCTATATGGTTTATCTGGAAAAGATTTTAAGGATTTAGAAAAGAAGGTTAAAAATAAAGCTAAATTATATAATTTTAGGATAAGAATTCTTAGGAAAAAAAGAATTTTACCTTATGCACCTCGAATTTATAAAGTAAGGATTGATATCAAGATTCTATCTTAGCAATAACAGGAATTCCATCTTTTTCACCTATTTCTTCAAAACCAGCCATTTCTAACGTATCTTTATTATACTCTCCTACTAAAACTATTTTTTTATAACCATCCTTAGATTGCATATCAGTAACATAGACTTCTCTTTTTGGGGTACTATTTTCTCCTCCCCATTCATCATTTTGCATAAAATAAAATTTGATATAAAGAATTTAAGTCTTTCTTATGTCATAAACTAGGTGATCAATCTTAGGAGCATATGATTTGACTCTAGTAATCCTTAGAATTTTGAAATTTTTCTCTAAAATTTTCTTTATTTTTTCTTTTTCATCAATAGAAACAGCTCTGTGAAAATGAATTATGCAATTCTTTTTAGCTATTCTCGAGGCATAAGGAAGAAACCTTTCGGTTTTATTCAAATAGCCCATTATTATCCTATCTGCAATATTTTCTAATAATCTAGAAAATTTCCTACAATCCCCTTCTAATATTTCTATCTTATTTTCAACATTATTCAGCCAAACATTTTTTCTCAAATACTCTAAAGCCTTAGGATTAATATCAATTGCATAAATTTTCTTAGCCTTTTTTGCTAAAAATATAGAGAAATATCCAATTCCAGCAAACATATCTATTATAATTTCTCCTTTTTTTTGAAGTTTAACAATTCTTTGTCTCTCTTGCTTATTTCCTTTAGACCACATTACCTCAGAAACATCTAATAAAAATTTATAACCATGCTCTGTATGCAGGGTCTGGGTTTTTTTACAACCAGCTATTATTTCTATTCTAGGTTTTCTAGTAATTTTAGTTATTTCTTTTTCTAAAACAACTGTGTGAA
>JBHIDO010000019.1:0-8711 GCA_046760145.1 Candidatus Aenigmatarchaeota archaeon | reverse complement strand
GGAGATTAAAGTATCCCTACACAAAACTAACAATGGAAAACTGCGAGAGATACAGAACAGATGGTAAGTTTGAATTTAAGCTAGCTAACACTCAGATTTGCTTTGTTAATAAACCTGAAATGATAATGAGCATGGAAGAATTGGCAAAAAGATTTCCTAATATTTATGAGGAAGTTCTTGGAAAAATAAAAAAAGATGAATATGGTTAAAATGGCTGTTAGACAACTTGGTGAAAAACCAAAAAAATCAAAAAAAGAAATTGAAAACCCCTGTCCAAAATGCGGGGAAGAGACATTAGAGATAGAAGTAGAGGGAATGTTTGTCAAATGGTTAACATGTCCGAAATGCAAGTTTAAGAAATTAGTAAAGAGAAAGGACGACAGAAGTGTTAAGGTTGTTCCTTTGAAATAATTTATGTACATTTTGTTAATGGATAATTCCGAAGTTTTTTCATATGTTCTATGCTTTTGTTGATATGTTCTTTTGAACCAATATCCCATCTATTCCACAATGGTCCATCAATTTTTCTTACAGCACCTAATGAAATATTTCTTGCTTCTTCAATACTATCTCCCACACCAACAGCACAAACGGTTCTAGAGCTCAAAGTATGTGTTTCACCATTTTTTATTTCCATTGAACCCGGATAAATGAAAGCATCAGATTCATATGCTTTTGACAAATCAACTCTTGTATCACCAGAGAAACTTTCCCTATATCCACCATAAGTCATTGGAACAGCATATGTTACAACAGTTGCTTTTGGTTTAAAATCAAAACCATGTTTTCCTAAATTACCATCAATCATTTTATAACATACGTCAACAAAATCATTTTGGAGAATAGGAAGTAAATTCTGTATTTCTGGATCACCAGGCCTGCTATTTATTTCAAGAATTTTCAATCCCTTTGCCGCGCAAATATATGCCATATACATTGGAGTACCACGTAAACCAAGACCATCGTCACCACCCTTTAATACTTCAAATATTTTATCTCCAATATCTTGTGCATCGAACCAATCTTTATTAGACATAAATGGTAAAACACTACTTATATCCTTGTAAGAACCCATCCCACCAGTATTTGGTCCACGATCTCCATCAAATGCTCTTTTATAATCTCTAACTGTTGGTGTTGGAATTAAATGCTTTCCATCAGAAAAGAATTGCAAACTAAATTCCTCACCATCAACCTTTTCTTCTATTATTACTGGTCCTTTCTGATAATTAGCAATAAAATGTTCATATAATTCTTCTCTTGTATTGAAATGATCTCCCCAAATACCAACACCCTTCCCAACTGCAGGTTTATCGGGTTTGACTGCACATTGATTATCTAATTCATCTAACCATGCATAAACATCATCCTTTGGACTATTATCATATTTTTCTGGATCAAAAACTTTAAAACGAGGATTAGCCTCTGAGCAAGCGTCTTGTATTAACTCACGTTGTAGTACTTTGCTATTTTCAATAGCATATTCTTTAGTTGGACATATCATTGGAATATCTAGTTGTTCTTCTACTCTATCTCTAATTCCATCAATTATAGGACCTTCTGGACCAACTATTCCAAAATCAATTTCATCTTTATGTGCATCAATGGCTGCATGAATTCCGTTAATCTCAAGAGTAGGAATTACTATATGTTCTCCCCCATTTTCTGCTATTTTAACATGATTATAAGGATTTTTCTGTTTGTCTATTATATAAAATTCAACATTATAATTTTCACTTAGAGAAAAAGCATCAACCATTGCAGCTGCTCTTGAACCATAACTAACAACTAAAATACCAACCCTTTCCATTTAACCACTACTCTTATATGGATAGAAAAAGATTTAAGTTTTATTTTAGAAATTTCAATCAATATCAATCTTAATTTTTTCGTATTTTGGACTCATATATATGCCAGTTACTTCTGCCTCTACTCTAATACCTCTGTCAGCATTTTCAGCTTTTAATTTATGTAAGTCGCCTTTAATAGCAAACACAAGATCGCTGATATTTTCAGGAAAATATCTCCTTACGAGTTTTCTAGTATCTACTTTATTTTCCCTTCCAGGATGTAATTCTGTACGAGTTTGTTCGATAAAAACAACGTATTCTTGTATATGTTCATTCATTTTATTCACTTTCTTCAAGTATTTCTAATTCTTTTTCATATTTTTTACTTACTGTTAAACCATGGTCCATAGCTTTTTTAATATTTCTAAGACATTCTTCGGTATAGTGATTTAGATAAAATACATTTGGCTTTTCTCCTAATCTTATACCTATCATAGAACCATCTTCAGTTGTTAAATGTAAAAGATTTAAAGTTGTTTTAATTTCATATTCATGTGGTGGGGGAGATACTCCCTCGAATTCTCTTCTAATACAAATGGATAACCTATCATTTTCATCAACATCACTAGAATGGTAATCTGGTGATAAATCTGATAATCTACCTGATTCATAAACTCTTTCAACTTCTTTTGTATGTAATATCTCTAATATTTTTCCCATTTCTACCATTTAATCACCATATTTAAATTAAAGGTTAAAGTCTTGCTCCTGTTAATGTTTTTGTATCAATAACACCATCTATTGACCTTATTTTATCTACAACAATGCTCCCTAGTTCATTAAAGTCATCAGCCTCTATTTTAGCTATTAAATCGTACTCTCCAAATAAAGGATGTAATTCTACTATTTCAGTAACTTTTTCTAATTCACTATATGTTTCATGCTCTTTTGCTGGAGCAGTACTAATCAAAACATATCCTATCCCCATTTTAATCGTTAATTATATTGACAGAAAAGGATTTAAATTTTAGTTTTTATTTATCAGCTATGAATGTAAAAGAAGAAATAAAAAAGATTTTAGATAAATCTGATCGTGCATTAACACGAAGAGAATTAGAAAGACTATATATAGAAAATACTGGGGATGTCAAATCTAATTTTCATAGGTATTGTGATGGGTTAGAAGGGATTATTTCAAAAGCAGCAGGTGAAATAAAGAAAGAATATAATTTGGATAGAATCCCTTATGCAATGAGCCCTCATACAAAATTATATTATAAAAATAAAATGCAAATAAGAAATTGGATTAATAAGAATAGATTAGGAAAAAATTAATATTTTAAATGAAAAAAGAAAAAGTTTTCAAACAAATTACTGTTTGTCATTATAATTCCTCGGATTCCTCTTCTTCCTGAGGCTCTTCTTCTTCCGTGTTTTCTTCACCATTCATAATATCACTCTCTGGTTCCCTTATTTTAACATCTAGAAACTATTTAAAATTATGTTCTCTTTACAAAGTGATAAAATCTTAAATTTAAATAATGAGTTAGATAATTCTTTATTATGTATTCACCTTTTGTTAAAAACCTTTTAAAGAGAAATAAAGTGAAAATTGGAGATAGAATTATAATAGAAAAAGATAATCAAATATATGAAGGACTTCTCATGCCAAGGATAGAATTAGGCGATAAAAATTCTCTAGTAATAAAGGTTTCCAGCGGTTATAACATTGGAATTAATGCAAAGGGTGTTAAAATTAAAAAATCTAAACATAGAGAATCAAAGGAAATCAAAGAAGAAGTAAAATTTGAAATGGGTAAAGAAAAATTTAAAAAAATAAAATTTGATCCAGAAAAACCTGCAATTTCTTTGATATCAACAGGTGGAACAATAATATCTAAAGTTGATTATAAAACTGGTGGTGTTAAAGCTTTGGAAAAGCCTGAAGAATTATTGGCAAATGTTCCTGAATTAAAGGATATTGTCAACATAAAACATGTTTTAACTCCTTTTAACAAAATGTCTGAAGATATTGATTACAAGGATTGGATAAGACTTGCAAATCTAACCGCTAAAGAACTAAACAAAAATAAAGGAGTTATAATAACTCATGGAACAGATACAATGCACTTTACTTCTGCTGCTTTGTCTTTTATGTTAAAAACTTCTAAACCAGTTGTTTTGACAGGAGCTCAGAGATCTTCTGATCGAGGATCTAGTGATGCTTGGATGAATTTGATTTGCTCAGCATATGCAGCAATTTCTGATATAGGAGAAGTTATGGTTTGCATGCACTCAACAATTAATGATGATTATTGCTCATTGATAAGAGGAGTTCGTGTCAGGAAAATGCACACCACTCGAAGAGACACTTTCAAATCTCTTAGGGACTTTCCATTAGCAAATGTTTGGACTAATGGTAAATTTGAATTATTAACCAAAGATTATATGATGAGAAGGGATGATAAGGTTTTGGTTAATGCAAAATTCGAACCCAAAGTTGCATTATTAAAGGTTTATCCAAATAGTGATCCAGATGTTTTGGAATATTATATTTCTAAAAAATATAAAGGGTTTGTTATTGAGGGAACAGGAATGGGTCATGTTCCTACCCAAACTGAGAAATCCTGGATTAAAAATATTAAAAGAATTGCTAAGAATTATCCAGTTGTTATTGTTCCACAAACTCTTTTTGGAAGAATTAACAGAAATGTTTATGCAAATCTAAGGACTTTATATTATGAAGCAAATGCAATTCCTGGAGAGGATATGATTCCAGAGGTTGCTTATGTTAAACTCGGATGGTTGTTAGGGCATAAATATTCTTTAGAAAAAATTAGAGAATTAATGGTTACAAGTATTGTAGGAGAAATTACTGAAAGGAGTTTGGTTTAAAAAATTACTTACTTTTACTTTATTCATGTACTTATGAATGCTACTGATAATTTTTTAAATAGGTTTTATTATTAATAATATATGAAAAAGACGATAATTTTAATAATCATTCTTTTAGCTATTTCATTAGTCTTCTTATTTGGTCTTGGTATTGTGGCAATGATCATAGGTAATACTTCTTCAGTAGAACAAATCGGAGTAGAATCAGAACCATTAGCAGAAATAATACCAGAACCAACAGATATAAAATGTTATAATAATACTGATTGTGGTATAGACGAATATTTAGGACAATATCACTGCAAAAATAATGATGTTTATGACTGGTTTATAGATTTTACATGCGTAAATCCTGGTACTAATCAATCTTATTGTAAGAATGAAACTATTGAAAAATTGATAGATGATTGTCAAGAAAATGAATATTGTTTACCAGGAGAACCAACTTGTCAATATAATGAAACTTGTACACCATCTTGGAAATGTTACAATGTTACATATAAAGGATATCAGCTTGCTGATTGTTCATGGATTAACATAAGTTTTTGTGAATTTGGTTGTGAGAATGGAAAATGTTTAACTAACCCAAATTACACATGTACAGATACAGACGGTGGCTTTAATTTGATTGAAAAGGGTACAACTACTCTTTATAGAGATGGTAGTAAAATAAAAGAAGAGACAGATTATTGTACAGATACTTATCTTACAGAATATTTTTGTGGAGATAGTGATATTGAATCCGAAACAATTGCTTGTAGTGGTTGGGCTAAATATTGTTATGAAGGTAGATGTACAAATGAAACCTATGTACCTATACCTACACCACCAGAAAGATGGACACAACCATTCTCTGATTTTATCAGTGGATTATTAAAAACCATGGGAAGTCTCTTTGGATTTTCTTAATTCACGCATTCTTTTATAACAACTGTTTATTGGAATATCATTTTCATCACTAATACTCTGAACATCATTAGGTCCTTCTTTTAGGGCTTGCAATATCTTAACAGCATATTTATCTGATAATAATTTAGCTAATATCCAATCCATAACTATTTAATGTAGAGAAAGGGATTTAAGATTTTTAAAAGAGTTTATATTTAAATACTTTTTCTCTTATTATAAAAACTATGAAATATATTTTAACTCTTAGAGATGGAGAAGATGCTTATAGACTCATAAATGGGGGAGAAAAAGTATGTAGAATGTTTGATAAAAATGAAATCAATTATGATAAACTATTTCTTATTGATGTTGTTGGAATGAAAATAGAAATTGAGTCCGGAGAATTACCTTTGGAAGTTTATGAAGAATTGGAAAAGGATTGGAATGTTGAAAGATCTAGAAAATCAGTTGAGGTAGTAGAGGCTAATAAAAGAAGTATAAGAATGGGAAGCTCTGTAGATAGAAGATTTAGATAGAGATAACCATTTAAATGGTTATTGGTCTGTTAAATTTTTCTGGTGTTATTGTAAAACCTAATTCATATTTTCTGTCAAAGGCTTCGTATTTTTTTAGCTCTGTTTTTATAAATTCTTCCTCTTCTTCTGGAGTAAGAGCAATCCAACCCCTTCGAGTTATTTTGACACCATAATCAGATAAAAGAGATTGGTAAGACATGATAGTAATTTGTTTAGAAGATATAAATTCTTTACGGAATTTACCAAAGTATGAACTTAGGAAATTTAGGAATAAATCTTCCGATCACTCTGATTGTGTCAAAACCTTCAAAATAAGAACCATCATTCAAGTATCCAGAAACCTTTAATGTTATCATTCCCGGATCAACTATTTTTATGACTTCTTGTCTATCAAACTTAACCATAAACTCTGGTATTCCATCATTATCAGAATCATGAGGCTTAGGATTCTTAACAAAACCATATTTTCTATTATTTTCAGCTTTTACTATTTTTCCATTATATTCCAGCTCAACTGTATCAACATCAACATCCATTGTGTTTCCTCCATACTGTTCAATAACAGCATTCAATCCAACAGTTGTTGTGACATTGTATGTAGTGTTATTCATAATGATTTCTCCCCACCATATTTTCTTTTTCTCACCTTCGGATAATGTGAATGTTTCCTTCCATAGATAATCCACTTCAAAGTCAGCCTGGTCTACATTTGTTTGGAGAAGTTTTACTGTCCCACAACCAATGCTTGTGCTTTCACCTTCTTGCAAGGTTTTTTGGACAAGCATTCCATGACCCCCTTCTTGATTCCAATAATCACATGAAAGATTAATGTAAGCATAACCAGTTTTGTTGGCAATCTCAATATAGGCAGTTCCCCATTTTCCCTTACTTCTCATGTTCAATGTGTTTGGGTATATGTTGATGTCTGCGCTTATTGCAAATGCCATTGTTGCTAAAATCAAAAAAATTCCTATTGTTGATATGATTAATTTTTTCATATTTCCTATATGCACCGAAAAGGATTTAAGCATTATACAACTATTCCCAATACAAAATAGACTATTATAACATAAATTATCCAAGTTATAATGTCTAAATATATTTTCAGTTTTGTTTTCTTGTAAACCTCTATGTAAAAGTCTTTGGCTAATAAAAATATTCCTAGAAATACAATTAAACCTCCAGGATAAAGGTGTAAATCAATATTGAGAAATGCATTCATTGGGTTTATAGCTTTTATTGTGCTTGAGTAAAAGAATGCTAACAAAACAATGTAAACATCAAAAAGAGGTGTCAGTATTTTTATGAGTTTTGAATTTTTCTTTGTTATAATATTTTTAAAATAAGGCAGTATTGTTATTATCTCAAAAATTATTATATTTCCAAGTACAAAATATTTTGTTAATAAAGTATTTGGGAGTGTCATATCAAGTATCAAATAATACATGAACATTGCTCCGAAAAATGGGAATATGAATACTCTTCTGATAAAGTTTAGAAACATTGCTGATTTCAATACCTTTTTAGTATGTTTACCCTTCTTAATTTTTTTTGGTAGAAGAACATATATGAATATAATTACAAATGGCACAAAAAGTATGAGATGAAACATGCTTGGTTTTACATATAAAATTGCTAGAAGTATTATTAGAAGTATTAATGCTGATGCTTTTTCTAAATTTTTATTTTTACTCAAATAATCAACACTAAATCTTTACAATTACCTAGATAAATTACTTATTAATGATATAATAGGGCCTTTAGCATTATCTTTTTTTTGTTTTGCCTTTTTTGATATGTTCTGAGCTTTTACACGAAGTTCTTTTGCTTTTTCTATTGATTTGCTTTTAAGATCTGACCTACCAGTTTTATCTGGCATCTCCTCTATTTTTACTGCTGCTTTTTCTAAATCTTCGGAATAATTTTCCAATATTTCTGATTCTCTTAATTCCTCTTCCTCTTTCTGACCAATAATCCACTGTATTGTGTAAACAATATCCTTTGACTTTTGTATTTCCTTTTCAATTTTTTCATAATTTTCTTTTGCTTTTGTTTTCTCTTCTATCCTAGTTATGTTATCACTTCCATAGAATTCTATTTCCTCACCATCATAGAGAAGAGTTCCCCAAACTTCAAAATGAATATCTAGAGTTTCATTTCTTTCTTCCAAAGCATTTTCAATGTCCTCCCTTTTGAACTTAACATTATTGCCTGCAATTTTATCATAAGAAGCATAATCACAAATAGCATTTGTTATTTCTCCATCATTATAAGGGGCAGGAAAATTAATGTGCGCTGTTAGGATTCCTGGATTTACTTTTAAAACTTCTGGTGTTATTTTCAATTGATCTTCTCCTATTAATTCCAAAACAGTAGTTGCATTCTCTGTCATATTTTCTTCTATTGTTTCATTTTCAACTACTTCCTCAGGTTCTTCTATTATTTCTTCTGGTTCTTCCTCAGATTCATTTATTTTAACAATTGGCTTTTCAATAACTTCAGGTATAGAAGATGGTAACTCTTCAACAAACTCTTCTAATTCTTTACATTCTGGTATTTCTTCACCGTATATCTCGTTCCTGAGGAGTTGCAATTCTTGATC
>JBHIDO010000018.1:0-8999 GCA_046760145.1 Candidatus Aenigmatarchaeota archaeon | reverse complement strand
AACAGCAGATGAAATTAGATAAAATTATTAAAAATAAATTTTTAAGTTCTGGTGCTAAGATTGAAAGAGATGCATTAACACATAGTATAATATCAAGAAAAATAAGGGGATTATCAAAAAAACTAGAAGTTATAAGTAAAGATGGTAAGATATTACCAAATATTAGAAAACGTTCTATTATAAGAAAAATGAGATTTTATTATGACATGCTTCCAAAGGATTTGCAAAAAGAACTTTCCAAGGAAGTAGTAGTACCACCTGTCAAGTGGACAAGTTTTAAAACTTGGAGAGATAGGATTACTGTTTGGTGGACTCGTAGTGAATATTTCCCAGAACTTCCTAGAAATAGATTATTAAAATGGTCCCATAATTTGAAAACAAAGTATAAAACATTTAGAAAGGGTTTATCTAAATATATTAAAATAGATTCTGATAATGCTAGAGATTTGATGAGGAGACAATTTGATGATATGAGATTATATTATGATAAATATGAAAAAGTTACAGGAACAACAAATGCAAGAAAAGCATTGAGGAGAATAAAGAGTTTAGAGAAAATGTTTGTAGAAAATGATTTAATACTAGTTGTTGACCCAAATTCTGAACTAGGCAAGATAACTAGATTAAGTCAAGTTCTTGATAGTGATATCATGTTATATACAACAAAATACCAAACAAACTTAGATTTCTTTAGTCCAAGTGAATTTCTTTCTGATAGAGCAGCTAAGTGGGATAAATTACCTATAGATGTTAGAAACAGTTGGATAGATTATTTGGAAATAACTTCTGGATTTGACTTAAGTAAAGACCCAAATTTACCAAGAAAATTATGGCAAACAGCACATGGTGGTTATTGGAATTCTTTTGGTATGGGTGGAGGAAGAAAGGGTATGAAAGGTGCTCAATTTGCTTTACTTGAAAGATATATTAAAACAACTCTAAGAAAAGGTGGTGAAGAAGCAGATAGATTTATAGATACAATGGCAGGAACAATAAAGACTGGAAAAGTAGCACCTAGGATCACGAGATTTTTACTTGTTGATAACGCTAGATATGGAGGTGCGCCAATGGGTATGATAAATTATCCTTATTCGTTTGGTGGTGGTGTTACTAGAGATGCACAAGCAAGGCTTACTGAAAATGTAAAAGTAGACCCAACAAATTCTTTGATTCTTGTAAAAAATGTTCAAGTTAAAGATGTTATAAAGCTTGATTCTAAGGTTTCAAATTTGGGTGTTAGAATATGGAGACCAGATCCAGGTGTGAATAGAATTCCAATCTGGATACAAACAGGAATGTTCAGAGCATTAGGTCCAGACCCAAATCCTAGATTTTACACTGTAAGTCCATGTTTTGGAGTAGCAAAGATTTGGAGAGATTCTGATGACATATTTATTTCTATAACAGAAGATGAAGGAAAATGTAAAATTGGTGAAGAAGATTGTGCATTCAGAAGTTATTGTTATGCTGATAACGACAGATTATGGGGACCTGGTTGGGAAACTGGTAATAATGATATGTGGGTAGAATTTGGAGAAGCTGGAGCAGCATTTGCAGCAGTTTATGTTCCATGTTTGTTAACAGGAGCAGAACAAGGTTGTAGAATAGCAGGATCATTAGCAGCGCAAGGTGTTATAATAGGTCTTTCTACTGCACACTCTACTGAGCACCATTGTGATGACGAAGGTAACTTAGCCCAATGGAGCTATTGGCAATATTATAAAGCATCTGATATTTGTGATTTATTTGGGACCTTTGGAGTTCCTGGAAGTAAAGCTGCAAAGCCTGGAAGTTTAGGAGCTAAATATGCTAAATTAGCATCAAAATTAAAAAAGACAAAGGGGGCTGAATTCGCAAAAAAAGTAAGTGTTTCAAAGGCATTTCCTAGATTATCCAGATATGGTGGTAAATTTATTAAAGGGGGTTTAATGGTAGACATTTGCATGGCACCATATAGTTTAGGAGAGATAGCTTCTTCATGGACCAACATAGGTCCTGTAAAATATGGTTTGAATCACACTCAAATAAGAGAAAATCAAGGTAGGTGTATCTGGGGTGTAACAGAATGAAGGGTTCTCCAGTAACAACAATCTTAATGTTAGCTGCTGGTTTATTGATATTAGTTATTATTGTATCAACAGCATTTGGAAAAGGAGTTGTAGTAAATTTTTTAAATTATTTTGTAAGAATGAGTCCTGAATTTTTATCAGAGGATATAGCAACATTTCTAACAGTAACAGCATATACGCCTGGTAATATAACAGCAGGAATACAAATTGAAGAAGAACGTAATTTTGAACTTACAGAAAATAAAGTAACTGTTGAAGATCCTTTAAGAGGAAAAAATACAACACCAATTGCACATCCAAATTATGTTAAAATAATTCCAAATTCAATAAAAATTGGAGCAGGTAAAATTCTTTACATAGAAAAAATAAATGATGACATAACCATAATAGGTGTTTCAGAATGAAGGGAATAGGTCAAATGCTTTCTTATTTTATAAAAATAATGGAAATAGCTTTTATAATAATGGCTATTGTTGTTGTTTATTTTAGAATAGCAGATTATGAATTAAATACACAAGCTCTTAGAGAGAAAAGAGAATTAAGACTTATTGGTGATTCTGTTCTTTCATGCATAGATCTTACAGAAATAACTAGTGATGGAAATCCTGTAAAGGGTTTGTTTAATAAAGAAAAAATAATAATTGCAGAAGGAAACAATCCGAGTTTTCCTTCGTGTTTAAATTATCCCAAGAATATCCTTTTAGAAATAATTGATGGTTCTGATATTTATCAAGTTGGTGATACAAATATAGACAAGAGTCTTAACTCAAGTATGCCAATAGCTTTGAAAGATGATAATGGGGAAGTTAGTTCAACAACAATGACATTATATGTGAGTTAAATGAAAGGTGATATATCTTTACTAGGAGAATTAATTGCATTTTTATTTTTAGTAATAATGGGATACATATTAAGTGGGACTATAATTATGATTGATCAAATGTATGGTTTTGTTGAAATTTTACCTGGTGGTGAACTAAGTTATAGTTTAACTGTCAAGAGTGTAGGATTACCAATAACACATGAAGATGCCTTGATATCATTTTTAGAATCTACTTACACTTCAAACTCTGGAAAAATTATACCAATAAAAAGGTTAATAACAGCTGCTTTAGTTCAAGATAATAATGAAGTTGTTATTGATGGTGAAATTATAGATGTAGGAAGTGCTGTAAGAACTACTCTGGGAAGTTGGGAAGGAGAGCATAGTTATTTGTTAAGAATTAAAACTCCAGAAAAAAACATAGAATTGGTTTGGGATGATCCTGATTTAGAAAGTTTTAAAGGAACAGAAAAAATTTTAAGGATTCAAAAAATCTCAACCAAAATAATATCTCCTTTTAATGAGGGAGAATTAGAATTATATGTGAGTTAGTATGAAGGGAATTGCAATACCAATCGGAGGAATAATAATGGTATCAATATCAATAGTAGCACTTTATTTATTAAGTTTTGCAAGTTGGAGTGAAACAACTTATGTTACCTATAGAGGAGAGCTTTTAATGTCTGCTTCACATGAAGTAGAGCTAATAAGAAAAATGGTTGATCAAGGAGTTTATTATATATCTCAAAGAGCTGCATATGAGTTAGGAAATGAAGAAAGGGTTTGGACAAGTGCTTCAGAAATAAAACAAGAATTGAAAAGAAAAATAGAACATATGCTACCTTCTGGAGAAAATGAAGGAAGTTATCCTGAAAGAGAAATAAAATGGATTGAAAAAGATATAGAAATAACATTTCCTTCAGAATGTAATACTAATCATTTTCATGTTGGTGGATTTGAAAAATTTACTTTAACAGATAATAAAATTAATACAAAAATAACATCAACTGTTCCATTTAATCAGTGTATTGATTCTAGTTTTTTTGAATTAGTTTCTACAGCTGAAGAAATAGTTGATAACACAGAATATACTTGGAGTGAAACAGACTTGGAAAATAAATATGGTTATAAATTTGAAAAAGTAGGTAATGTCATAGAAATAATAGATGATACTTGTGAAAATCAAAATATAAAATATTGCTTAGTACCATTAAGAGATGGGAATTTTGATAATTTAAGATTTAAGTTTACTGTTTAGAAACAGAATAAATATAAATAAAGGAATGAAATTATAATTTGTGATTTAATTGAAAAAGGGAGTTAGTTTATCAATTCATACATTAGTTATCATAGTTCTAGCAATATTAGTTTTAGTTGCTATTTTAGCTCTCTTTCCAAGTATTTGGCAACCAGCTGTTAGTTCAATAAATTTAGAGGCAACTAAAAATTCTGCTTGTCAAAGATTTATCTCAGCTGATTGTGAAAATGCTGACTCAATATCTTTCGATACTGTACAGTGTAATACGCATAGTGCTAGCAATTTACAAGAATTAGCTGCCAATTGTTATGGTGAGATAACACCTGAAGAGCTTTGTAATTGTGAATAGCAAACCTTTATATTAAAGAATTACAATAAAAATTAGAGGAGATTCAATGAAAGGAGTTGAGTTACCAATAAATGTCTTAGTTATAGTAGCTATTGCAATTATAGTGTTATTGGGCTTAGTTGCCTTGTACTTCATCGGATTCCCTCCATTTACTGAAATTATTGGTTTGCAATCAATAAAGAATGTTGCTTGTGGAGAATTAAACAAAGCAGGAGCATGCACTGCTAATAGTTGGGAAATAACAGTGAATTATGATGCTAATAAAGATGATGAAGTAGACCCTAAAGCTGATACAAATAATCCATGGAATGCTTTGAATAGTGATGACACAAAAATCGGGGGGCAAGGTAATGATAATCTAGCAGCATTATGTTACTATCATTATAACGTAGAAGATGAAGCAGGTTGTAAAAGACTTTGCGCTTGTCCAGGTTACTAATAAAACGGAGGTGTAGTTATGGCAGAAGCAGAGAGCAATGTAGTATTCGTTGGTAAAAAACCAGCAATGAGCTATGTTCTTGCATGTGTAACACAATTTAATGATGGGAAATCAGATGTTATATTAAGAGCAAGAGGTCGTGCAATTTCCCATGCAGTTGACGTAGCAGAAATTGTAAGAAATAAATTTGTGACAGACACTGAAATTAAAGATGTTAACATAGGAACAGAAGAGGTTGAGACTGAAGGCGGAGAAAAACTGAATGTTTCTTCTATTGAAATTATATTAGGAAAAACGGTCTAATTTCCCTCTTTTTCTTTTTTATAAGCGAAAAGCTTAAATTATATTCAAATAAACAAATTCATACGGGCCAGTAGATCAATGGAAGATCGCCACCCTTGCAAGGTGGAGGTTATGGGTTCGAGTCCCATCTGGTCCACTATTCTTTAAATAATTCTTCTATTTTAATGTCAAAAACCCTTGCTATTTTCATTGCTAATTCTAAAGAAGGATTGATTTTTCCTTTTTCAATAGCATTAATGGTTTGTCTTGTAACCCCAACTCTTTTTGCTAATTGTTTTTGAGTTAAATCATGCATAACCCTATAAATTCTTATTCTGTTTTCCATTGAATCACGTAAAATATTCTTTACTTTATGTAAGTAATTCTTACACATAAAATATTTTCCATTATGTAAAATATATTTTACAAGAATTAGATGTAGTAAAAATGCTTTAGTGCTTAATAATTAAGGAGGTGATCCAGCCGCACCTTCCAGTACGGCTACCTTGTTATGACTTAGCCCCACTCGCAAACCCCTGGCTCGATTTTGTTAAAGCAAAACCTCACCAAGAGTTTACTCGCATGGCTTGACAGGCGGTGTGTGCAAAGAGCAGGGACGTATTCAGCGAACGATTATGACGTTCGCTTACTAGGGATTTCAGCTTCATGAGGGTGAGTTACAACCCTCAATCCGAACTAAGGCTAGGTTTAGGCGATTAGCTTCACCTTTCGGTGTTGCAGCGCATTGTCCTAACCATTGTAGGCCGCGTGTAGCCGAAGGTATTCGGGCCATACTGACCTACCGTTGCCCACTCCTTCCTCTGGTTTATCACCAGCGGTTCTACCATAGTGCCTGCACTCGTGAAAGCGCAGTAGCAAATGGTAGTGTGGGTCTCGCTCGTTAACCGACTTAACGGCACGCCTCAAGGTACGAGCTGACGATGGCCATGCAACTCCTCTCAGCTTGTCTGGTAAGCCCTTTAGACTGACCTTCATTCTGCTGTCAACCTTCGTGAGATTTCCGGCGTTGAATCCAATTGAACCGCAGCCTCCACCCCTTGTGTGCTCCCCCGCCAATTCCCTTAAGTTTCAGCCTTGCGGCCGTACTCCCCAGGTGGCCTGTTTAACATCTACACTCCGACACTGCATACCCTCGTAAGGCATGCAACATCAAACAGGCATCGTTTACAGCGTGGACTACACGGGTATCTAATCCGCTTTGCTCCCCACGCTTTCATCCCTCACCGTCGGACCCGTTCTAGCTAGACGCCTTCGCCACCGGCGGTCCTCCATGGATTAAAGGATTTAACCCCTACCCATGGAATACCTCTAGCCTCTCCCGGTCCCAAGCTTAATAGTATCCCCAGCACGTTTGACAGTTAGCTGCCAAATTTCACCAGGGACTTGTTAAGCCGGCTACGGATGCTTTAGACCCAATAAACGAGATCACTATTTGTGGCGCAGGTATTACCGCGGCGGCTGGCACCGGTCTTACCCACCACTTATTCCTCTTGCTTTTTAGGCAAGAGAAAAGACTATGCATTGCATAGTCACTCAGGGTTCCCTTCTCACACGCTAATGCATTGGAAAGTTTTCGCGCCTGCTGCGTCCCGTAGGACCTGCCTTCATGTCTCAGAAGGCATCTCGAGGCTCCCACTCTCATGGCCCCTACCCGTTATAGGTTTGTGAGTACTTTATACTCACAACAGCCTGATAGGTCGCAGCCCTATCCTTAGGCGCCGGAGCTTTCAGTTTTGGAACATTCCAGTATCCAAAACCTATGGAGTATTAGCCCCAATTTCTCGGGATTATCCTCCACCTAAGGGCAAGTTAGCTACGTGTTACTGAGCAGTATGGCGAGTCCCGAAGACTCACACCTAGCATGGCTTAGTCGAACCCTGATAACAGTGATCTCCGGCAGGATCAACCGGAATTTCGGGAGTGCACACTATGCAAGAATCTAATTGCGATTCTTAAATTATATCATCTCTCTTGCATTTTTAAGTATCACTGCATTTTTACTACATCAGCCAAAAAAATTTTTGACTTCATGTTTTGCCATAGATGGAAAACAGTTTTTCACTAAATCCAAACTAACGCCAAATCTATGGCATTACCAGCTGGTATTAAGAAATACCTATATAATTATAAGTTACTCTACACTTTTTAAATCTTTCGATTTTTTTATGGGTTTATAAAAGAATCTTGTTGCAATTGTTGTGTAAAGAACAGTTGATAAAATAACTATAAAGGCTATGTTTATGTATATTTCTCCATTTTGAAATCCATATGCTAATGGTAATTGTGCTAGAACAGCTGCTGCTAATCCTCTTGGAACCATTATTTTCATTATGTTTAGTTCTAATTTTTTCAATTTCATTTTTATTGTTCCAATCTTTATAACTAAAAATCTTAACAAAATTATTACAATTGTAAAGATAATTCCATATGCCAAATAAGTTGAATTAATTGTTGCAATTAAACCTATGTAAACAAAGAAAAATGACCTTATAAAGAATGTAATTTCTGTTTGGAATTTTTCTAACATATGATCTATTCTAAATATTTTTTTGAATCTTAACATTTTTGAAAAAACAACACTATTTCCTAAAACCAATCCGAATATTAAAGTTGAAATTGCCCCTGATCCTCCAATACTCTCAACAACAACATATAATAACAGAACAAATGCTAATGTTAGCATATAATCAAATGGTCTCTTTTTTATTTTGTCTAAAACAAATATCCATACAATTCCTGCAATAAATCCAAGAACAATCGCCACAGAATATGCACTGGCAAGAACACTTGGTATGGATGCTGGTGCACTTGCAGTTGCAATTTGTATTAATACTATTACTATAACAATAATTAGTGGATCAGTTATTATTGATTCTAAATTTAGGATATTTCTTATATTCGCTTTTATCTTAAGTTGAGAAACAATTGAAATAACAACTGCACTACTTGTTCCGCTAATTGTTGCACCAAGAATTAGACCTTCTATTAAATTGAAATTAAAAAATAACATCGACAACAAACTTATTGATATGGTTGTTAGAAACATTCCTAGAACTGCTAATAAAATACTTCTTGGAATTTGTTTTATTATTTGATAAAAATTCATGTGTAATCCAGCATCAAATAATATTATCAATAAAGCAACTGCACCCAAAAGTGGTGATACTGCAATAAAAATTGTTCTGTCTATTAAATTAAAAACAGGTCCAACCAATAAGCCCAGTATTAATAACCATACAATATCTGGGATTCTTGTCCTATCAAATATTAAAGAACCAATATAACCCAGAACAATTGTTACAGCTAATAGCATCAAAATGCTAAGCGGTTCAATCATATAATATATTACTTATTTATTTAAATAATCTTTAAGTGTAGAAATTTCTAATTAATTTTATGATTGGCGAATTTATACTTTTGATGATCAGTATTACTGTTTTGATTGAAACAAGTCATATGGTAATTGATTCTTCTGTTAGAATTTCTCATTTAACAAGAATTGGAGAATTTGTTATTGGGTTTATTTTCATTTCACTTACAACCAGTATCCCTGAATTTGCAGTTTCATTCTCTGCAGTTTCTATGGGTGATATTGGGATCTCTATTGGAAATCTGTTTGGATCTAACATTACTGACATAGCACTAATTATTGGTATAATAGCAATTATGGGTGCAGTTAAAATAAAAAGAGGAAATATTCAAAGATTAGCCACAATATTATTATTTACATCTTTAATTCCAATATCATTATTAATTGT
>JBHIDO010000017.1:0-11394 GCA_046760145.1 Candidatus Aenigmatarchaeota archaeon | reverse complement strand
TACAGGCCTTTATAAATGAAGTGGAAGCTCAGAATGAAAAACATATAATTCAGGGTGCTGAATTATTGGAAGAACTTGCAAGGGAATTAATGGAAAGTTTATAAGTAAGTTAACATAATCTAATTTTATGTTTGGAAGAAGAAAGGTTAGAAGAAAAACTACAAGACGAAGAACAACTCGAAGGAGAATAGTCAAAAGAAAGGGAAAAGCTTTTGGTGGATATCATATTGTTCCAGATGCAAACTTGGCAAGAGTTATTGGAAAGGGAAAGGTAACACCTGCTCAAATGACAAAGAAGATTTGGGTTTACATCAAGAGAAAAAAGCTTGCAAGAAAATAAAACCTTTATTTGGTTCTAGAATAGAAATTTAAATAGTTAAGAATAAACAAATTCTTAGGCCGGCATGGCGGAGTCAGGTTAAACGCGCTCGCCTTGAGAGCGAGTTCCCTTCGGGGAGCGCAGGTTCGAATCCTGCTGCCGGCGTCTTTATAAACCGGTTTCATAAAATAATTATTAATGATGGACTTGGAACATCTTTTCACACGTTTATTGATAGTTGTAATAATAGGTTTTGTTATATACCAAGCTACAAATTTTGCAGACATATCACTTCTTGGTCTTTTGATTGGAAGTATTATACCTGATTTTTTAGGACCTGCTTTTGACAGACACCCAAGAGATCTTTTTGCTAGTAAGAGAATAACAATTTTATTATCTGCTTTAATAATAGTTTTATTTATTATTTCTTTAGAAATTAATGCTTTTTATTGGCCATTTTTCATTTTACTTGGTTACCTTATTCATTTAGTTATAGATTTCATAACAGTTGGTTTATATAAGTAATATTTATAAACATTAATTCTAATTATTGAAAAAGTGATTAAATGGGAGTAACTAGAGTTAAAGACCCTTATAAAACTAAAAGGAAGATAGTCAAGAAACCTAAAAAAGAAAAACCTAAGAAAATTAAGAAAGCAATAGAAGGAGTTAGAGGAATAGTTAGAATAGCTGAAAAGGATTTGGATGGACAGAAAAAGGTTAGGATTGCTTTATTAGGAGTTAAAGGGATAGGAAAAACACTGGCTTGGGCAATTCCAAATGCAGCAGGTATTGATCCAGAAATAATGTTAGGAAAACTATCTGAAGAAGATGTTAAAAAATTAGAAGATGCTGTAAGAAGTCCTGAAAAATACGGAATTCCTGTTCATATGCTAAATAGAAGAATAGATCCAGAAACAGGTGAAAACAAACATATAGTTTCTTCAGAGTTAGTTTTAACAAGAAAATTTGATATTGATATTTTGAAGAAAATAAGAAGTTACAGAGGAATAAGACATGAGTTAGGATTACCAGTAAGAGGACAGAGAACAAGATCTTCTTTTAGAAAAGGAGCAATAGTTGGAGTTTCTAGAAAGAAAGCTAGAGAAGCTCAGAAAAAGAAGAAAAAGTGATTGAATGAAAAGACAAAGAAAAAAATATGAAAGACCATTAAAACCTTGGGATAAAGAAAGAATTGAAAGGGAAAAGAAATTATTAAAAGAATATGGATTGAGAAGAAAAAGAGAAATTTGGAGAGCAGAATCTATTATTAGAAATTTCAGAAGACAAGCAAGAAATCTAGCAGCCAAAAAAGATAAGGAACAAGAAAAAATTCTTTTAGAAAAATTATATAAATTAGGTTTAATAAACAAGGATGCTAATCTTGATGATGTCTTAGCATTAACAATTGAAAAAATCCTTGATAGAAGACTACAAACATTGGTTTATAAAAAAGGTTTAACAAATACGCCAAAGCAAGCAAGGCAATTCATTGTTCATGGTCATATTGCTATAAATGGAAGAAAGGCCAGATGGCCTAGTACATTAATAACAAGAGAAAATGAGGATAAGATAAGCTTATATAATAGAAGTAAATTAAAAGGATGGATAAATGAAAAGGTGAAAAAGGTTGAAAAGAAAAATAATGAAACCAGAAATAAAGAGGCGTAAAGAAGATTTAAGATGGGGAATAGCACATATATTTAGCTCTAGTAATAATACTATTGTTCATATAACAGATTTAACAGGAGCAGAGACAATAACTAGAATATCAGGTGGAATAATGACCAATAAAGATAGAGATCAAGGAGATCCTTATCCTGCAATGCTTGCTGCAACAAGAGCAGCAGAGGATGCACTAGAAAAAGGAATAAAAGCTGTTCACATTAAAGTCAGGGCACCAGGTGGAATAAAATCTAAAAGTCCTGGGGCAGGAGCACAGCCAGCTATTAGAGCATTAGCAAGGGCAGGTCTAAGAATTGGGAGAATAGAAGACGTGACACCAATTCCACATGATTCCTGTCGCAAGAAGGGAGGGAGAAGAGGTAGAAGAGTATGAAAATAGAAATTTTGAATAAATCTGATAATGAGATTCAATTTTTGTTAGAAGAATCAAATCCACAATTTGCAAATGCTTTAAGGAGAATAATTATTTCTGAAATTCCAATTTTAGCAATTCAAACTGTAGACTTTACAATAAATGATTCTGTTTTGTATGACGAAGTAATAGCAAGTAGATTAGGATTAATACCATTAGTATTTATTCCCGGAGATTTTAAATTCAAAGAAGATTGCAAATGTAAAGGAAAGGGTTGTTCGCAATGTCAAGTGATTTTTGCAATAAATAAAAAAGGTCCTGGAATGGTTTATACAAAAGATATGAAATCTTCCAATCCAGATGTTAAACCACTTTTTAATGATATACCAATTGTGGAGTTGCTTGAAAATCAAAGACTAAAACTTGAGGCAACAGCTATTCTAGGATTAGGAAAGAATCATACAAAGTATAAAGCAGCCAATGCTTTCCACAGATATTATCCAATGGTTAAACTAAAAGGAAAATTAAAAAATCCAGAAGAATGTGTTAAAGCTTGTCCAAAACATGCATTAGAAATAAATTCAAGGGCAAAGGTTACAATAGAATGTGATCTGTGTAAAGAATGTGTAAAAATTGCTAATCCTAAAGTTCTAGAAATAATTGGCGATGATACCAAGTTTATCTTCAATGTTGAATCTATTTCTGGATTAACTGCTGAGGAAATAGTTTTTCAAGCAGTTGATATTTTAAAAAAGAAAGCTAAAGAATTTGAAAAGCAGATAAAGAAGTTAAAGTAAATCTTTTTAAACATTAAATCTGAATTTTAAATCACGCGGGGGTAGCCAAGTCTGGTCAAAGGCGCAGGACTTAAGTTTTCTTCAACTTAAGTTTTGATGAAAGATGATATCCTGTGGGTTAGTCCCTTCGTGAGTTCAAATCTCACCCCCCGCACCAAGGTGAATCAAATGCTTAAAGAAAGAATTAGAGGATTTATAGAAAATTATAAAAAAATTTATGGAGAGGATTACTTAGAGATGCTAGTAATGTATACTATAGCACAAGGAAGAGCTGTTGGAGCAAAGCCAGATATTTCTGGTATTTATAATGTCTTATGTGATCTTTTTGAAGCTGCAGATTATGAATTACCAACTCGAGAAAAGATTTATGAGACATTAGAAAAACTTTCTGAGAAGAATAAAATTATAAAAATAGAAGAAATTCCTTTAGTTATAGAAAATTAAACCTTTAAATAATTTGATTTCAAAGATGATACTTATGTCAAAACCGACAGGCCCGACAAATCTAGTATTAAGAAAATTAATAGAAGACATTCGTAATCAAGGATACAAAGAAAAATCAAACTTTTTGATTAATCTAGCAAAGAAATTAGAAACCCCAAGAAGAAGAAAAATAGAAGTAAGTCTAACTAAGATTAATAGATTTTGTAAAGAAGGAGAGATAGTTTTAGTTCCTGGAAAGGTTTTGGATGGAATATTAGATAAAAAATTAACAATAGTAGCAGTTAAATTTTCAAGTAAGGCAAAGCATAGAATTGAAAAATCAGGATCAAATATTATTTCAATTAGAGAATTAATTAAAAAGAATCCTAAAGGATCAAAGGTAAGGTTGATAACATGATAATTGATGCTAATGGTGCAATCTTGGGAAGATTAGCTTCAAGGGTAGCAAAAAAATTGTTAAAGGGAGAAGAAATAATCATTATAAATGCAGAAAAAGCAATAGTTTCTGGAAATCCTAGAGCTTCGATAAAAATATTTTTAGAAAAAACACAAATAGGAGATCCTCATAAAGGACCATTTTATCCAAGATATCCTGATAAAATAATAAGAAGAACTGTAAGGGGAATGCTACCTTATAAAAGAGAAAAAGGAAAAAAAGCTTTAAGAAGGTTAAAGGTTTATATTAGTTCTAACAATATGAAAGGAGAAAAAATATGTAAAGATGTTAAAGACCTTAGAACTAAATATATAACTCTAGGAGAAATTTGTAAGAGAATTGGTAAGTATGGTAAAGAAAAAACCTAAAATTATTTTAAAAACCGGGAAAAGAAAAAAAGCAGTTGCAAGGGCTTTTGCTAAACCTGGAAAGGGAAACGTTTACATTAATACAAAATCTTTAGAAACATTCCCTGAAATACCAAAACTAATGATAAAAGAGCCATTAATAATAGGAGAAAAAGTTGCAAAAAAACTTGATATAAATGTTAATGTTAATGGTGGTGGAATAATTGGGCAGGCCTCTGCAGCTAGACAAGCTATTGCAAAAATATTGGTTGAAAAAGATAAAACATTAAAGGAAAAGTTTTTAAATTATGATAGGTCTTTATTAATAGCAGATGTTCGTAGAACAGAACCACATAAACCTTCTAGAAGTAAAGCCGGGCCAAGGAGGCATAAACAAAGGAGCAAGAGGTGAGAATGATACAATATTCACCACAATATTTTTTTGAAGCAAAAACTTATGTAACATTATTACTTGCTATGAAAGATGAAGAAATATATTTAGATAGACGGGAAATATCCAGAAAGGCTAATGTTGATATGGGTGTAATGTATATTTTAGATGATGTATTTGAAAAAAATAAATTAGTTGAAAAAAAGCCTGATAAAGATGAGTATAGGATTACAAAAAAAGGGATTGAATATTTAGAAATGCTTAATGAAAAAACCTCTATTTATAGTGAGATTTATGCAGAAAATCCTGAAGATGATAAATTGAAAAGTATAGATGACAAAATAGGAAAAATATTAAGTGGGCTGATAAAATGATTATACCAGTTCGTTGTATTTCATGTGGAAAACCAATTGCACATTTATGGGAAAACTTTCAGAAAAGAGTTTCTGCAGGTGAAGATCCGAAAAAAGTTTTGGATGAATTAGGTTTGAAAAAGTATTGTTGTAGATCAATACTTTTAGCACATGTTGACCTTCATAAACAAATTGCAAAATATAAAATTTAATTAACTAATTCTAATTAGGGCCTGTGGTGTAGTTTGGTCTAGCATACCAGCTTGGGGTGCTGGCGACTGCGGTTCAAATCCGCACGGGCCCACATTTTAAATATCAAAAATAAATATAATTATGAAAAAACTTTTGATTTTATTAATAATATCAATTTTATTTAGTGGTTGTGTTACACAAATATCAACACCTCCAATATCACCTACAAAGGAAACAGGACATTTAATGATAGCATTCAAGGATTCTATTCAAAGATTAAGAGGTTTAGGTAAAGCAA
The DNA here is from genome assembly GCA_046760145.1 of Candidatus Aenigmatarchaeota archaeon. Classification (GTDB taxonomy): domain Archaea; phylum Aenigmatarchaeota; class Aenigmatarchaeia; order Aenigmatarchaeales; family Aenigmatarchaeaceae; genus JBHIDO01. The sequence goes on along the minus strand of JBHIDO010000017.1, from coordinate 5,779 downwards.
CACAATTAGATTTAGAAATAAGCACTATTTCTGTTGTAAAAGATGATAGTGAAATAAATATTCTAGATAATACAAAAAAATTTGATTTATTACAATTCTCAGATAAAAAAGCATTATTAGTAGAAAAAGAATTTGAAACAGGAAATTATGATGGTATAAAGATTTACATAGAAAATGCTTCTGTTAGAATTTATAATTTAGAAATGTATATATTTAACAAAACTTATCTGATGTGGATTCCTGATAAAGAAATAAATCTAAATTATTCATTTATAATAGAAAAAAATAAAAAGTTAATTTTAATATTAGATTTTGATGTCCCATATTCTATTACTAAAGAACCAGATCCAGAAACAGGGATTTATTATTACACTTTAAGACCAGTTATAGAGATATCAGAAGAAACTCTGGAATTTGACCAAACTTGTGGAGATTGTGAAGTAGTTTAACGTTTTAGTAAAACAACTCTAGAATCAACTTTTTCATTTTTTATTTTATAATTCAATATATCTGATAATTTTTTAGAAAATTGTTTTATTTCTTCATGATAAGGCATATCACTGTATTTTAATCTATTCTGAGATTTAGCAAAACCAACAGCCATTGCAGATTTAACTTCAATAAAATCTGGTTTAGCTTTTAATATCAAATCAGCATATTTTTCTGGTTCTGAAAAATTAAGATTCTTTACTAAAGTTAGTCTAATAACTTTTCTGGTTTTTAAATTTGGTAATAATTCTAATGTTTGATTTAATTCTTTCCATCCTCTTTCAATTGGATTTTGAATTTTATTAAATATTTTTTCAGAATTAGATGTTAAAGAAACATAAAGTTGTGTTGGTAATTGAATTTTTTCTAAAACTTCTGGGAAGGTTCCATTTGTAACTAAAAAAGTTGTCATCCCTCTTTTATGAAAACCTTGAATTAATTCAGATAATTTAGGATAAAGACAAGGTTCTCCATCCAAAGAAATTGCAACATGTTTAGGATTTTGGGCCTCTTTCAAATGTTTCTCACTATGGGGAACCCCACCTAATCCTGCTAACAAAATTCTTTGGGCCTGAATTGATTTTTCAATTATTTCTTCTGGTTCATCAAACCCATTTTCCCATATTGGTTTTCTTGTTGAAATATCTCTCCAGCAATGTAAACATCTTAAATTACAGAAAGGTTGAGATGGAGTCATTTGCAAACATCTATGTGACTTGATTCCATAAAATTTTTGTTTATAGCAAAATTCCCTTTCTCCAGTCTTTATCGATTTTTTTAACCATAAACATAACTTTACTGCATTATTTCCGAATATTTTATATCCTTCTTTCATGAAAATTCTTTAAATATTAGAAATTTAAATCTTTAATTATGAAAGGAATTTCACAAATTATTTTAATAATTTTAATACTAATGATAGGGGTGTCACTTGTTTCTTTGGTGTATCTATGGTCTACTGGAATTATTTTTGAGGTATATCCTTTCCAATATTTTAGCAAAGAATATCTAAGATCAAGAGCTTGTCTAGATCTAAATAAAAATACAACAAATTATACTCTTATTGTAAAAAATTGTGGTTTGGTTTCTTTATCAAAGTTCCAATTATATATGGATTACATACCTGTTGATGCTAATTTTCCTAACAAAATGGAACCAAAGGAGCAAACATCAATATATCTAGGCTTTATAACAGGAAAGCATGTATTTCTTGTTACATCAGATTTAGCAGAATCTCCACCACTTACAATTCAATTCCCATTAGTATTTACAGGTGGTCCAATAGAACCAATTATGTCTGAAGAAGGGTGTGTTAATCCTGTTTTCTGTAATATTGATGAAGATTGTTGTCCAGGATATTATTGCACCTACGACTTAGGTATAACAGATTTTGGTCGATGTGCTAAACTTTAATATAAAGATTACCAATAAATTCTCATGCCTAAAAAGGAGAACAAATTCTTTGATTTTGGAAAAATGAAAGCATCTCTTTTAAAGAAAAAGAAAGTTAAATTACCAAAATTTGAAGTAACTGAAAGGGGTATCATAGAATTACCAGAAGGAAAAGAAATAGATTTTAAATACCCATTATTACATCCATTTGCAATTGCTCATTTGAAATATGATAAAACTAAAAAGGAATTAGTATATAATTTAATTGAACCTGTTTTAACTCAAAAAGAAAAAGAAAATTATGATAAAATAATAGAATCATTACTAGAAATTCTAGACGTCGAACTCTCATCTATTAAGAAAAAAGAAGAAGCTATCAAATATCTAGAAGATCAAATTTCAAAGATTTTGACAGAATCAGGGGTTAAGATTCCTAAGAAAAGTTTCTTGAAGATAATGTATTACATATATAGAAATTTTGTAGGTTTGAATGAAATAGAACCATTAATGAATGATCCTTATATAGAAGATATTTCCTGTGATGGAACAAATGTTCCATTATATATTGTTCATAGAAAATATGGTTCTTTAAAAACTAATATAATATATAGTGATGAGAAAAAATTACAAGAATTTATTGTAAAACTTGCTGAAAGATGTGGAAGGTTTATTTCTTATGCAGAGCCATTATTGGATGGGTCATTACCAGATGGGTCAAGAATTCAAGCTTCATTCTCAAAAGATGTTACAACAAAGGGTCCTACATTTACAATAAGAAAATTTGTAGAAGAACCATTATCTCCAATAGATTTAATTAAAAATAAAACCGTTAATAGTGAAGTTCTAGCTTATTTATGGTTAGCAGTAGAATCAGGATCATCAATCTTAATTGGTGGTGGGGCAGCAACTGGAAAAACAACATTTCTAAATGCTTTATCAATGTTTATTCCACCAACAGCAAAAATTGTTTCCATAGAAGATACCAGGGAATTAAATTTAATGCATGAAAACTGGATACCTTCTGTTGCAAGAGTAGGGTTTGCTAAGGGAATTGGAGAAGTAACAATGTTTGATTTATTAAAAGAAAGTTTCAGGCAAAGTCCAGATTATGTGATAGTAGGAGAAGTTAGGGGAAAGGAGGCATATGTTATGTTTCAAGGAATGGCAGCAGGATTTCCTGCATTGGGAACAATGCATGCAGGAAAAGTAGATGATATAATTTACAGATTAGAAACCCCACCAATCAATTTATCACCATCTTTAGTGGAAACTTTAGATATTGTTATTGTAATGGTTCATGCAAGAGAAAAAGGTGAAGCAGCAAGAAGAATAAAGGAAATAATTGAAATAGAATCAGTTGATCCAAAAACCGGAGCTGCTAGAACAAACAAAGTTTATAATTGGTTAATAAGAGAAGATAAATTTGAATACAGGGGATATTCATGGTTGTTACAAGAATTATCAAAATTACGCGGGGTTTCTTTAGATGAATTGCAAAAAGAAATTGCAAAAAGAAAAAAAATATTAGAGTGGATGGAGAAAAATAATAAAACTCATTTTAAAGAAGTTGCATCTCTTTTGTCAGAATATTATAAAAATCCTAAAGAATTTATGAAAAAGATTAAATAACTTGAAATTCGCAATGTTTATCTCCATTAGCAATACATTTTGTTTCTACTATGTTATACTTCCTCTTTTTTGTACTTAGAAAACCAGAAATTAATCCAGCTGTATAAGAACAAATTCTTTTTCCAATATTTTTAGATCCTGCGCTAAAAGCACATTCTTTAACTATAAAGTTAAGTTTTTTATTTTTTTTATTGACTTCCAATATACCTATTTTCATATCTTTAAAAATTTTTTTTAAATTTTTTAATTTAGAATCAATACTTTTTCCTTCTTTAAATTTGATTTTTATACCTTTTCCTGTTTCTTTTCCTACCCAATATAACATTGTATGGGAACCTGGTGATGATAACCAAATTCCTAAGTATAAAACCTGAAATTGTGCAAGGTGACAGAAATCAGATAATATTTTTCTAGAAACTTTATGTAAGGTCATTCTTTTTAAAATATTTCTTCTTATTTTTACAAAATCAGATTTCTTTAATAATTCAAATTTTTCTGGAAATTTTGAATCTATTTCTGATAAGAATTCACAAAATTCATGCCCATCTGCAATACACTTAGTTTCTATTGTATTAACAGTTTTTTCTAAGACACTTTCTATGTTACCAGCAATCAAACCACTTGTATAAAAACAAATCCTTTTACCTATATTTGGAAATCCATAAACCTCATCACACTCTTCTGCTTTAATTCTAAAAACCTTTGCCTTCTCATCAAAGTATGTAAAAGATGGTATTGCTGTTTTATTTTTTATCCATACCTTTCTAAATCCTTCTTGAAATATTTCTGATTCTAAGAGTTTCATAAAATATATTTTTGAAATAATTTTTGTTGTTAATGAAACTTTTAATGTTCTTAATGCTTGTTGAGCAACTTGATAACCCACAAATTTTCCCCAGGAATAAATATAAGGTATATATCTTTTTGGAGATAATTTTAATATTGAATATTCTATATCTTGTCGTAATAAAATGCTTATGTTATCTCCTAACTTCTTTCTTATGATTATTTCTTTTTCAAATGGTCTAACTCCAAATCTTTTGAAACTCTCAAGATAATCTACATATTCTGGCATCATTTTAAACATTATTTCACCCTTATTCCTTTGCTCGTTATTTCAAATTCTATCCATTCTCTTGTGTGTCTAGTTGCTTTCATTCTTGGTATTCTTAGAAATCTTTTATCTTCTTCTATTTTGAATTCAATCAAACCATCAGTTACATAATTTAGAGTTTGAACAGTTTTTTTATCATGAACTCCTTCTTCTAAAATAAATAGTTGTGTATAACCAGCACTCTTCGCCTTAGCAATTATTACAGGAATTAATTTTACAACTAATCCTGGATCAGCATATAACAATAAAGTAGAAATTGAATCAAAAATATTCCTTTTAACAGGAGAACTGTCTAATATTTCTATGACCTCTGAGATCGCTATGTTTAATTCATTTACATTTCCAAGATTGCTGATAACATATTCACCCTTACCCTTTCCAATTCTCCAAGAATAACCATCAATAAATTTTAATTTCTTTCTTATTCCATTAACTTTCCATCCAAAATGTTTCATAATTTTTATGATATCTTCTGGACTAATATCTAATGTCACATATAAAGCAGGTTGCTTATTTTTCAAACCTTCCCATACAAATTGTTGAGATAGTGTAGATTTTCCACAACCTGGAGGTCCTATCAATAAAACAGATGAATTTTGAGGAAAACCTCCTTCAATTTTTTTATCTAATCCCGGAATACCAGTTTTTATTCTCATATTAACCAAATCTTATTACAAACTCATCTACTTCATCACCTAATCCACCACATCTTGTTTCCCTAACAGTAACCTTTTTCTTTAATTTTTCTTCTAATATTCCTGCTATTAATCCGGCTTCAAAAAAACAAATAGTTTTTCCAATAGGATCCATATTATATGATGAGGCAGATTCTTTAAGTTGAACAACAGCTCTTTTTTCTTCAACTTCCTTTGATTCTATTTTTCCAATTCCATATTTTCTAAATAAAGATGCAATTTCTTTCAATATTGCTTTAATATCTTTTCCCTTAATATCTTCTGAAATTATTTCTTTCCCTAATTTTTTACCTGCAAAATAAAGAGCAGAAGAATAACCAACAGATATCCATTGCAAACTATGAATTAAAGTTCTATATAATTTTAAATCTACTTTATCTGGCATTACTTTTCTTATTTTACCTTTTTTTAAGGATTTTTTTAATTCTTTCACCACTGTTTAAATTTCTTATTTCTGAAT
>JBHIDO010000016.1:0-11600 GCA_046760145.1 Candidatus Aenigmatarchaeota archaeon | reverse complement strand
GAAGATTTAGAGGTCGGAGATAATTATTTTTTCCCTTTCTGTATATTATATAGGTGCTTAATTCTAATCACAGAATCTACTTGTTTCACTGATTTATCAGGTCTTAGTCTGATAAATCTAGGAAATCTTAAAGCGAATCCAGATTCATAATTAGGACTTTTTTGGATTTCTCCGTAAGCAACTTCTATAACAATATGTGGTCTTATTTTAACTTTATTTCCTTTCTCAGATATAATATAAGGTTTTAGCATTTTTGTTAATTGTTTAAATGTAACACCTTCTGCTTTTTCCTTAACACCTGTTCCTAACATTCCACAAGCAACATATTTACTTCCTTTTTTACAACCCAAAACAAAAGAACCTAACCAACCAGTTCTTTTACCTGTTCCCCATGTTGCACCAATTATTGTTAAATCTAAGTTTTCTAATTCAGGTTTAACTTTCCACCAATGTCCAACATGCCTTCCTATTCTGTAATGAGCATTAAGATTTTTAACAACTACTCCCTCATGTCCTGCTTTTAATGATTTTTTATAGAATTCTTCTGCTTTCTTATAATTCTTTGTTTCTAATCTTGCTGCAATCTGGAATTTCCCTTTTTTTACTTTAATTATTTTTTCTAAAGCTTTGAGTCTTGTTTTTAATGGTTCATTAAAATATAGCTTTCCATTCAAATATGTTATATCAAAAAGATTCATTTCAATTGGAATTTCCTTTGTCATTCTCCCAATATCATATTTCCTATGAATTCTTTGTGATAATTTCTGGAATGGCAATGGTCTTTTCGTTTTTGGATCTATTCCTAATAATTCTCCTTCTATAATGCATTCCTTTGCTTTAATACATTCTTTACATAATTTAACTAGATCTGGAAATTGTTTGGTTACATTTTCTAATCTTCTTGTAAATAACCAAATTTTACTTCCCTTTTTATGAATTTGTGTCCTCATTCCATCATATTTATATTCTATCGCAGGATTTTTTGCATCCTTTAATGCTGTTTTCAAATCAGGAGACTTTATTGCAAGCATTAATCTCATTGGTTTTCCAAGCTCAATTCCAATTCTACTTATTCCTCTCTTACCTTTCTTTTTTAATATTCTTGCAACTTCTCCATAATCAGGATATAATGACCATGCCCTTTCAACTTCCCTTGCATCTACCTTAAACGCTTTGGCAATCGCATCTCTTAGAATTCCCCCTGCAACTCCAACTCTTAATTGTCCTAAGACTGTTCTTACAATATATATTGACTCTTTAGGTTTTGCATTTGATAATAAACCTGCTATCAAATTTAATTTTCTTTCCTGAGAACCAGCACCACTTTGTTTTGCAATCTTTTCCATATCTTCAAAAACTTTGTTAATAGTTAATTCTTTCTTTCCTAGGGTTCTTTGTCTTTTTAATTTATTAAGGTATTCAGCAGTGGTTCCCAGATCACCTGTCTTCTTAAAATTATTAACAACTTCTCTTTCACTAGCCCCATAAGCTTTAGCAATTGCCTTTATCATTAATTTATCTGCAACTCCCATTTCTTCATCAGACCACTCAGGAAAAACAGACCCCCTGATTAATCTAACAACTTTATTTATTGAATTATGAGATGTTTTTTTCAATAATTCAGCAATTATATCTGTTTTTTCTAATTTCTTTGAAGTTTTCTCCAATTTTTCATAATAATCTGTTAATATTTGATATTTCATAATTAGAATTTAATGTCAGAGAATAAAAAGATTTATTAATTTGTAAAGTAATTTTTAATTATGCCCTTTAAAGCAATAAAAAAATTTGGAAAGAAGAAAAAGAAAAAAACTGTTGATGTTTTAAAAGATGTTCATGGGATGCAAACAAGAGAAGAAGTTTCTGATATTGTTTTTTCAATCATTAAGAACAGGAGAATGATAAGAAGATATTTGAATAAAGATGTTAGTCAGACTTTAATAAGGCAATTACTTGAAGCTGCAAGATATGCTCCTTCTGCTGGAAATCATCAACCATGGGAATTTATAGTTGTAAGAGACAAGAAAACACAAAAAGATCTTGTTAGTGCTGCATTTAATCAAGAATGGATGCTTGAAGCTCCGGTTTTTATAGTAGCCTGTATAAACATGAGATTAGCTGGAGCTATTTATGGAGAAAGAGGATTAAAATTATATGGAATTCAGGATGTTGCAGCAGCAATTGAAAACATGCTTTTAGCTGCTACTTCTTTGGGTTTAGGAGTATGTTGGGTTGGTGCTTTTTCTGAATATGAAGTTTCTCTTATACTAAAATGTCCTGATTATGTAAGACCTTGTGCTATTATAACTGTTGGTTGGCCTGCTGAAAGACCAAAGGAAAGGGAATTACAACCATTAGAAGAAATAGCACATAAAGAATTTTTTGGACAAACCTATCAATTAGAAAGGATTATTAAAGAGAAAAAACCAGGATATATAAAAATAAAGTAAAAGGGGAATTCAGTTGTTCTTGCTGAAAAATATTAGAAAAAAGGGTGCTCTTTCCTTTTTTTCTTCCCTTTTTTCCTTTATTCGGATTTGTTTCATGATTTTTACCTTAGTATAACTGGAATTCCCAATTCGCTTTCTGTCTGCTTTGCAAGCTCTTCTTGTTGTACAGGTCCTAGTATGTATGGTGATTTCACACCAGTTACAATTGCTATTACCTGTACTTTACCTGTATATTCTTGCATAACTCTAGCTCCCCAGATAACCTGTGAATCTGGACTCAATCTCTTTGAAATCATTTCTCCTGCTTCATTGATTTCAGCTAGGGTACAGTCAGGTCCGCATATTACATGTATTAATGCTCCTGCTGCTCCTGCATAATCAACTTCTAATAGAGGATGATTCAAAGCCTTTAGAACTGCATCTTTGATTCTTGACTGAGAATCTGATTCTCCTACGCAAATAGCTGAAACACCACCGCACTTCATTATTGTTTTGACATCAGCAAAGTCTAGGTTTACTAGGGATGGTACTGTAATTGTTTCTGTTATTCCTTTTATCATCATTGATATCAATTCATCTGCTAAAGCAAATGCTTGAGCCAGAGGCATTGAGCCTGCATATTCTAGTAGTTTTTGGTTTTCAATTACTACAACTGTATCGGTTACTTGTCTTAGTTTTGACAAACCATCTTCTGCTTTTTGAATTCGGGTTCCTTCCATTTTAAATGGCATTGTAACTGCTCCAACTACTATGGCCCCCATTGATTTTGCTATTTCAGAAATTACTGGTGCTCCTCCTGTTCCTGTTCCTCCTCCCATTCCAGCTGTTATGAATACTAGATCAACTCCATCTAGAATCTGTTTTAATTGAGATCTTTGTTCATTAGCAGCTTTTTCTCCGATTTGAGGATAACCTCCTGCTCCTAGTCCTTTAGTAGTATCTTTACCAATCAATACTTTTTTATGAGCTTTTGTTATTGCAAGGTGCTTTGCATCTGTGTTTACAGCTACTATGTCTGCGCCAGATGCTCCTAGCTCTGTTAGTCTTGAAACTGTATTACAACCAGCTCCTCCACAACCAACAACCATTATTTTTGCCTTGTGCATCTGAATATCAAACTCTTCTGATACTCTTTGTTCCCAATTTGTATGTTCTGCTTCTTCAATTCTTCCTTGAACTCCTGGTGATTCTACTGGCTGATCAATTCTTTCAAAAGCGGTTTGAATTAATGACTCCATATTTTCACCTCTTTAATTAAAAGTGAATCAGTGTATGCAAAGCATACTTTAATTAAAAGCAGTATGTGCCGAGCACATGTTTAATACGAAATATATATTACGCACACGAAATGTTTTTTAAACATCTCGGATTATTATTAATAAAATTTAGAATTAGTATAACAATTTTCAGAAGAATATACTTTACAGTGGAATGAAAATTCACGTGAAGTTAATAAATTTCCCCCAAAATTTATTAACGGTAATAAAACATTTCATTATTTCTATTTATAAATATTTATTCACTTCTAAATATATAATTCAAGAATACCTTTGTAATAAAATTTCCCACAAAACTAGTAATTTATAATTTAGAAACTTATAATAATATTACAAAAGCCTTAAAGGAGAATATTTATTAAAAGAGAGTGAATTAAATAAAATTAGGCCGGAGTAGCTCAGTTGGAAGAGCGTCTGGCTGTTAATTTCAGCAGAAACCAGAAGGTTGCAGGTTCGAGTCCTGCCTCCGGCGCCATTTTAAATAATTAGTATCTTTTCACTATTTTAAGAATTACAAATACCATGATAAACCAGATAATTATATCTGTTACTAGATTTACCCATGAAATTTCATAAGGAGCATCTGGAACCACAACTCTTTTTAACCAATATAAAGGATATCCCCAGTATGTAATACCAATAACTGGTTCTAAACTAATTCTTATATTCGGAAAATCCCCTAAAACAAACCCATTACTTAACAATCCAGTAGCTAGTGAGATAATAACTGCTAATGTTAAAGAAATAATGATTCTTGTTAAAGTTCTCATAATTTTAATTGAATAAGGTTTAATATAAATTTCCCTTAGTTTTAAATACTACTTTTTAGTAAATATCTAATAGGTGAAACAAGTGGGTGAATTTAAAAATTTCTAAAATAGATTTTTCTAGTTTCACCTATAAAAAACAATTTTCTATAAAATTTAAATATAAACTAAAAGAAGTGATATTATGCACATAAAAGATGTTCCTAAAAAATTAGGAAAAACTGTTAAATTAAGAGGATGGGTTTTCAGAATAAGAAAGCAGAAAGACTTAGTGTTTATTATATTAAGAGATTCTTCTGGAATAATTCAGTTAACATGTAAAAAAACCTCTGAATCAGAAAAAGTAACAATTGAATCTTCAATAGAAGTAGAAGGTAAAGTGAAAAAAGATAAAAGAGCTCCTGGTGGTTATGAAATAAAAATTGATAAATTAAAAATAATTGGATTAGCAGAAAGATTTCCAATTACCAAGGATCAAAGTGCTAAATTTCTTAGAGATGTTCGTCATTTATGGTTAAGAAGCAGGAAAATGACACTAATGTTGAAAATAAGAAGTGAGGTTTTCAGAGCAATACATGATTTTTATTCTCATAAAGGTTTTATAGAATTTCAATCACCTATTCTTACAAAATGCGCATGTGAAGGTGGTGCAACATTGTTTAGCGTTGATCACCCACAAAAACCAATTTATCTGTCGCAAAGCTGGCAGTTGTATGCAGAAGCAGGAATCTTTAGTTTAGAAAAAATTTATACAATAACTCCTGCTTTCAGAGCTGAGAAATCAAGAACAATAAGACATTTAGCTGAATACTGGACAGCAGAAGCAGAAGCTGCATGGATGAGTTTTGAAGAATTATTGAAACACCAAGAAGAATTGATATTACATATCGCTAAACATATTCTAAAACATTGTAAAAAAGAATTAAAAGAATTAGGAAGAGATTTGAAAGAACTAGAGAAATTAAAAACACCATTCAAAAGAATACCATACAAAGAAGCAATAAAAATCTTAGGAAAGAAATGGGGTCATGATTTGACTGATAAAGAAGAAAGAGAATTAGTGAAAAAACTAGGTGATAAACCAGTTTTTTTAACATCTTTTCCTAGAGATATGAAAGCATTTTATATGAAGGTAGATCCCAAAGATCCTAAAACAGTTTTGGCAGCTGATTTATTGTTACCAAGAGTTGGAGAAGTAACAGGTGGAAGTGAGCGTATTTCAGATATAAAGGAATTACTAGAATCAATAAAATTATTTAAACTTGATAAAAAGGATTATGAATGGTATATTGATTTGAGAAGATATGGAACTGTTCCTCATTCTGGATTTGGACTAGGAATAGAAAGGTTAATAATGTGGTTAACCGGAGCTAAACACATAATGGACACAATTCCATTTCCAAGGACTATGGATAGAATTTATCCTTAATATAAAGAAGTTTGTTTAATTATTTTATTATATTCTAATCCCTTTTCTTTACAAAACTCTTTCCCATATTTTTCCAATTCTTTTAAGGGAACTAAATTTGTAGGTCCACTCACTCTTAGCAAAGAATATTCATTTTCTCTTATAGAAGATATTTCAATTCTCGCACTCATAATAGAATCAATTTTAGAAATTTTTAGGTCAATATCATTGCTCAGAACAAAATCTATAGATCCTTTATAAGGTCTCATAATTATTGTTAATTATCTTTTATTTAAAAGTTTCTATATAATTACTAATTGGGCCCATAGCTCAGCTGGATAGAGCGGCTGAAAGATAAGATTCTTGTCGAAGCTTCGGACCAGCAGGTCGGGGGTTCGAATCCCTCTGGGCCCACAAAATCTTTATTATCAAGAAAACCAACTATTTTTATGCAATATATTTCAAAAGCAATTCTAAAACAAATTTACAAAAAAAGAAAAAAATGGGTCCACAAAGGACAGTTTGGAAAATTATTAGTAATATCAGGTTGCTATAGACATACTGGTTCTCCCATATTTGTAGGAATGTCTGCAAACAGAGCTGGTTGTGATTTGGTTTATATTGCTTCTCCAGAAAGATCAGCAACAATAGCTGCAAATTATTCCCCTTGTTTAATTACAGAACCATTGAAAGGAGATATGTTAACAAGTAAAAATATTCCACATATAATGAATTTTTTAAAAATCACAAGAGCAACTGCAGTTGTTATTGGTCCTGGTTTATGGAGAGAGAATCAAACTCGAAAAGCTATCATAAAATTAATCGAGAAAATTGACTTACCAATGGTTATAGATGCAGATGCAATTAGAGCAATTTCTAAAAAGAAATATATTTTGAAAAGAAAAAAATGTGTTTTAACACCTCATGCAGATGAATTTAGAGAATTAACAGGAATTAAATTATCTACTAATTTAAATGATAGAATTAAGAAAGTTAAAAAACAAGCAAAAATAAATTCTGTAATAATTTTAAAAGGACATATTGACATTATTTCTGATGGACTTAGAATTAATTTAAACAAAACTGGTTCAACTTTAATGACAAAGGGTGGATGTGGTGACACATTATCTGGAATTTGTGGAGCTTATTTAGCAAGAGGAGTTGATTTATTTACTTCTGCTTGTGCAGCTAGTTATGTTAATGGAAAAGCAGGAGAATTAGCAGCAAAACAATTAGGAGAAAGTTTCTTACCAACAGATTTGATAGATAACATTTGTAAAGTTATTTAAAATATCAAATATATTTCTATTTATGCCCCCATCGTCTAGTCCGGTCAAGGATCCGAGCCTCTCGAGCTCGAGACATGGGTTCAAATCCCATTGGGGGCACTTTTTTATTTCTCTGAAATGAAATTATAACATGGTTAAAGTAAGATGTTCAATCTGCAAGAAAAAATTTCCAATTGAGAAGTTAGAAGAAATTTATGCTCTAACAGACCATACTAAAACTGTTTATGTTTGTAAAAAATGTAGAAAAAAACTTGGTCCTTTATAAATATTATAGATTCTAATTTTTTTATGCCGTCGTGCCAGAATCAGGTAATGGGTCCGGCTCGAGACCGGATGTCCTTCGGGACTTGCAGGTTCAAATCCTGCCGACGGCGCAGTTACTACCAATTAGTATTTATAAATTTTCCTTTCTAAGTATTTATATATGGTACTTGGATCTTACTTATCTACTAAGAAAGTATGTGAATCAACTCCAGAACAAAGAGATGAGTTAGTTAAAGATGCATTTGGCTTTACACAAGAAGAATTAAATGATCTAAGAGCTCCAAGAGATAGAGAAGATCATTTATACACAGTAGCTCTTGCTATTTATGAAAAAACAAAGGACCCAATTTCTGTTACACAAAACAATATAGCTGCTGTTGGTTCTTTAGAATGGGAAGGAGAAAAAACAAGCAGAAAATATGGTAAAAAACTTTGGGATACTTATAAGTTAGAAAGAAGTATGTCAAAGGCCAGAGGTGTTAAAGTAACATCTACACACATATTGAGAAAAAAGATAGATGCATATTTTGGAAATTTAGAAGAAACTGCACCCCTATGGGAGGTCAATCCATCACCAGAAGACTGGTTAAGGTCAGTTAAATTGCCAGAGTCTTTAGAATTAGATTATAATACATCATTCTTGTTAGGTGTTATTTGGGCTGATGGCCGACCACGTATTAGGAGTGGAAGCACTGGCATACAACTCGTAGGATCTCATGATGATGTGCATTTCTATGGAAATACATTAGTACCTATGATGAATGAGATTTTCAATTATAATGTAAGTTTTTTGATTGAAGATAAAAAATCAGCAACAACAATGATTAAAAAAGAAGAAGTAATATTTGGAGAATCAAAATCACCTAGAATAGAACTTGGTTCACAGGCAGTTACAAACTTTATTCATTCTTTAGGTTTTCCTAAAGAAGAGAGAAGAGATGTAGAACTTCCTTATTTTGATAAGGAAGGATTCTCATACAACAAAAAAGCATTTTTTGATGGTATAGTTGCTGGTATGGGAAATAAGCAAATAAAATATGAAAAAACTGGGTCATTTAACATTAGAATTTTTGATAATGATTCTGTTTTTATAGAAAATCTTCATGAACTCGCAAAAGAACTAAACTATAATCCGTCTAGTATTTATTATTTTAAAAAACAAAAAAGAAGTAGATTTGTTATTTTTTCAAAGGATTCAAAGAAAATCACACTCGTTAATCCTAAACATCTGTTAAAAATATAAATAATTGATGTTTTCTTAAAATTTAAAATATAAGAACAATATATTGTTTAAGCGCCAGTAGTCTAGTCTGGTTAGGACACAAGCTTGCCAAGCTTGCGACCTGGGTTCAAATCCCAGCTGGCGCACTACCAAAAACTTTAATTTATTAATTTCATTATAAATAACATGGAATTTCAAAAGCTAGATAAATTAGCAAGAGAATTGAATTTCAAAAAATATGACTCAAGAAGGCACGGTGAACTTTCTGCTACCCCTCCTGTGGATGGAATAAATTATGTAAATTCAAATGGTTATGTATTAACTTTAGATAAGAAAGATATTATGAAAGATAATAAAAAGGAGATTAATCTTTTAGGTCACGTATGGCTTTGCAAAAAAGGTAAGGGGTTGGTTACATGCTTGAGTCATATGAATAGAGATTATGAGCAATTAAAAGAAGAATTGGAAAAATGTCTAAAATAAAACAAATAAATACCAAAAATCTATATTATTTTAGTGATAAAATGGAAGAAGAAATAAAAAGAGCTGTTTCTGAAAAAGAAATCTATGAACCGTTAGGTGAAGGAGAATTACCAAAGGAGATAGTAAGTCTAGAAGAAAGAATTCAAAATGCTCCAAAATTAGCACCATTATTCATTAAAATTGATAAATACAGGGATGTTCTAGAGAATATTCAAAAATTAAAAACAATTTTAAATGATATTAATAATTTATTGAAATTAAAAAAAGAAATCGAGAAAATAAGAAAAGATTCTTCTAAAACATTAGAAAAGAATATTAGAGATTTTATTGATACAACAAACAAGCTTGACAGAGAATTCATAATACCAAGACCAATGAGGCCTTATGTTAAAACAGAGAAAACTCAAAAAATAGAAGGTTTTATTTCTGAGATGCAAGAAGAGCTTGCAAGAATAAAGGAAGAATTAAATAAAATAAGATAATTTCTTAATATTTAAATAATGTAATTAATTATTTCTTATTAAGCGGAGGTAGCCAAGTCTGGTCAAAGGCGCTGGACTTAGGATCCAGTCTCTTAGTGAGTTCGCAGGTTCAAATCCTGCCCTCCGCACTAGTGATAATATGTTAAAACAAATTGCAAGAACAATAATTGGTATTTTCATAGTTTTCTTAGGAATAAGTTTAGCGTTTTTTTTATTCTTTGTTTATCCAATTGAGACTTTACTTAACATAGAAAGTATAATTTTTTTAGTAATAATGATAATTGCTGTAATAGTAGGAGGTTTTGTAATACTTTATTATGAAATTAAAAAATCATATTAAACATAAATTTTTTAATAAGAAAATTCTATTACTATCATGCATGAGTTTGAATTGGTAATAAGATTGGTTGCTGCTGTTATTCTTGGAGCTTTGGTTGGAATTGAAAGAGAAATTGTACACAAACCAGCAGGATTAAGAACAAACATCCTTGTTTGTCTCGGGTCTTCTTTAATAACCATTGTTTCAACTTATTATTACACAATAGATCCGGCAAGGCTAGCAGCTGGAATAGTAACCGGTGTTGGATTCTTGGGTGCTGGAGCAATTATAGCTACTAAGGGTGAAGTTAAAGGTATAACCACAGCAGCAAGTATTTGGGCCGTAGCAGCAATAGGAATCACAGTTGGGCTAGGATTATATTTACTAGCTTCTGTAACTGCAATATTAGTTTTCATAATTCTTGAATTATGGAGAGTAGAATAATATCTTACTTTCTTTTCCATATTTCTATTGCTTCTTCAGAAAAAATGTGAATAGCTAAACAAGAAATCAAGTATGATGCAATTAACAATAAAATAATTATTAAATAAGAATCTGTTTGTAATTGTTTACTCGATATTATTGCTCTTAACAAAGAAGTTTCAGATGTTCCATAACCCTTGAAAGAAATATCAGAAGGTTCAATTGATAGTGAAAATAAAAATAAAATTATGAAAATAAAGATTTTTAGTGGAGTTGGTTTGAAAATTTTTTTCATAAAAATAAATAACTTTTTAAGTTATTAAAGAAATTTATACAACATGGCCATGGTGGTGTAGCTTGGTTAACATGAGAGCCTGTGGAGCTCTTGCCGAGGGTTCAAATCCCTCCCATGGCCTTTAAAACAATTTGGTGTTTCAATGAAAATTCAAGTTAAAAGACTACTAATTGAACATAATGCTAAAAATCTGAAAGACCTATCTAAAAAATTAAACATTTCTTATAACAGAATGAAGAATTTATCTTGTGGTCGCACTAAATTTAGTTCAAGAAGGAAATATAACTATGTAGAAATTCCACATAAATTTAATGAAAAAATAGCTGAGGTGGTAGGTATTGTGTTGGGTGATGGAAATATAGATATGAAGCAAGTGAGAATATTTGGCCATAAAGAAGAACTTGAATATTATTTATATTTACAATATCTTTTTCAAGATATCTTCAAAATGGATTCAAAAATTAAACCGCATATCAAAAATACTAATGGAATTAAACTAGTTGTTAATTCGGTTAAATTGTGTAGATATTTAAATTCTATAGGTTTGAAATTTGGAAGTAAAATTAAAAATAAATCAGTAGTTCCTGAATGGATTTTTGAAAATAAAAATTATATTAAATTTTGTCTTAAAGGGTTATTTGATACTGACGGTTCTTTTTTCATCTCTTCCAATAACAGTGAATTTAATATTTTATGGAAGATGAGTCCAAAATCAAAACTTCCTCAAGAAATAAGAAAGATGCTTCTGTTATTAAAATATAATCCTACTAGAATTTTTGACAATGGTAGAAAAGTGAGTTTATGTAGAAAAAAAGAAGTTATAAATTTTTTTAATGAAATAAAACCTAGAAATAATGTTCAGTTAAAAAGATATGAAAATTGCCTTAAATCAATAAATTGAAGTTCGAATCTCGGCCGCGG
>JBHIDO010000015.1:0-13064 GCA_046760145.1 Candidatus Aenigmatarchaeota archaeon | reverse complement strand
AGACTCATGTTTGTTTATAGGAGAAGTAAGATCGGTAGAAGCAAAAGCACTTTATGAAGCAATGAGAATCGGAGCCTTAGCAAATGTTGTAGCAGGAACAATCCATGGTGAATCTGCTTATGGTGTTTTTGATAGAGTTGTAAATGATTTGGGTGTTCCACCTACTTCTTTTAAAGCAACAGATTTAATTGTTATTTGTAATAAATTGAAAACACCTGATGGTTTAAGGAGTTTTAGAAGAATTACAGAATTAACAGAGGTTAGAAAGCATTGGTTAAAGGATCCAGTAGAAGAAGGTGGTTTTGTTAATTTAATGGAATTTTCTGCTACTGAAGATCAATTAAAACCAACCGATACTCTATTAAATGGAGAATCATTCATTTTAAATGAAATTTCTAAAAGAGTTCCTGGTTGGTATGGAAGATGGGATATGGTTTGGGATAATATAAATTTGAGAGCAAAAATTCTTGAAACAATAGTTAATATTGCAAACCAAACTGGTAAAAAAGAATTGTTAGAAGCAGAAACAACAATAAAAATGAATCAGATTTTTCATGAATTTGCAGAGAGATGTAGAAAAGAGATTGGTGTAATTGATAGTAAAAGAGTTTACAATGAATGGTTAGAATGGTTTAAAAATTATGCAAAGGGAATTTAATGGCATTATTCAAAAAAGATGAGAAAAAGAAATTAGAAGAGGCTGCAAAAAAGGCTGAAGAAATCAAGAGATTACAAATAAAAAAAGCAATAAAAGCAACAGAAATTAAAATTCCAAAAAAAGAAAGATTTATCCCATACACAACAGAATATAAAGAATTTCTAAAAGAATTAAAGCAAAAACCCTCAACCTTATATGAAAGGGCTTGTACATTTGCAGAAAAAATATTTCCTATTAAACCTAAAGGTGAAACTAGATTTAAATTAGAAGAATCAATAAGAACAGCTTATTTAAACATAACTCCTGAAGGAGCATATTCTCTAACATTTTTAATATCATTATTAATTCTTACATTTCTAGTGATTGGAATTTTTCTAGGAATAGGATTAACATTTGCAATGTTCGGTATAATATTCTTAGTAGGAGTTTTTTATTATTTTTACAATTATCCTTTTGCCAAAGGAAGAATAATGTCAATGAAAATGTCTGCTGATACAGTTCTTGCAACTTTATACATGGTAATTTACATGAGAAGTTCTCCTAATTTAGAGGGTGCGATTAAATTTGCTTCTCTGAATCTAGAAGGACCACTAGCATGGGACCTAAGAAAATTATTATGGGACATTGAGGTTGGAACTTATCCTTCTGCTGATTCTGCTTTATTAAATTACATTCATAAATGGAAAGGAAAAAACAAAGAATTTGCAGAAGCTTTACATTTATTAAGAGGATCTGCTGTTGAGCCTTCAAGAAGAGAAATAATTTTCAATGAAACTATAAATGTTATTTTAAATGGAACTCGTGAAAGAACAAAACATTACGCTGCTGGACTAAGAATGCCTATGATGCTTGTTCATGCTATGGGTGTTTTACTTCCTGTTATGGGCCTGGTTTTATTTCCAGTAGTTATGATATTTATGTCTGATATTGTAAAACCAATCTTTATATTATTCGGATACGATATTCTTTTACCTATCTTTATTTATTTTTTTATGAATTATGTTTTACAATCTAAGCCACCAACATTCTCACAACCAGATATTTCAATGGCAAAAGGAGTTCCACCATTAGGAAAATTTAATTTTGGTGGTTTAATTTTACCTGTCTGGCCATTTGCATTATTAGTGGCAATACCATTTATTTTATTAGGAATTTTAGGTTTTACAAGTCCACAAGTTTATATTTCTGTTAATTTTTCTATGTTAGCAATATTTGGTTTGACTGGGGGGATATCTCTTTATTGCTTATTGGATAGTTATCAAAAAATGAAAATAAGAAATGATATTGAAAAGATTGAAGATGAATTTTCAGTTGCATTATTTCAATTAGGAAATACATTATCTGGTGGAACACCCTTAGAAATTGCAGTTGATAGAGCAAGGGTTAAATTGAAAGATTTGAAGATAGCTGATATGTTTTCAATTATTTCTATGAACATGAAAAAGTTTGGTTACACATTTGAACAGGCTCTGTTTGATAAAGAGGTAGGAGCAATTTGGTATTACCCTTCAAAATTAATTCAATCAATAATGCAAACAGTAGTTCAATCTGCAAGAAAAAGTGTTAAAACTGCTGCAAGTTCTATGGTTGTTATTTCGAGATATTTGAAAGGGGTTCATGATGTCAAAGAAGAGATAAATGATATTTTAGGTGAAACAACATCTTCAATGAAGTTTCTTGCTATGTTTCTAGCTCCTTTGGTTGCTGGTGTTACTGTTACAATGGCTGTTATAATAATACAAATTCTTACAAGTTTGGGAGGTGCTGTTGGTACTATGATAGGAGAAGGTACATCATTTAATACTGCTCAAATTGCTTTTCTTGTACCTTCTTTAATGGCAGGTGGTTTACCAATAACACCTGCTGCATTTCAATTAATTGTAGGTTTATATATGGTTGAAACAGCAGTTTTGTTGTCTATGTTTTTGAATAGAATACAATATGGTGAAGATATAATTGGAGAAAGATCATTAATAGGTAAAATATTAATAATAGCTACTGTTGTATATTTCGTAAGTTGGATCTTAATTTATTCTTTATTTGGAGGTCCAATATCAACTTTATTATCGCCAGTGGTGTAATTCATGAAAGGTATGCATAGAAGTGTAATTTTATATCTTTTTTTGTTATTATTAGCAATTCTAATAGTTGTTTTCTTTTTATCAAAACTAGGTGGTTTTGATATTATTGAATTATTTCCCATTTAGGAAAAGATTTAAATTGGAAAATTAAATTAGTAATATGCGAGGGATAATCAAAATTTTATTTGTTTTAATTTTAATATTAATATTCATTTTAATTTCTTATAATATTTTTTCCATAACCAAAACTTCATATGAAGAAGGAACATCATTTATTGAAGAATTATTTAGGCCCCAAAGACCCTATGTGTTTGATATAAATGATTTAATATTTGACATGTCTAGGTCTGAAAAAATAAATGAAGAATTAGATACATTCTTTTTACATGAAGGTAATTTTTGCAAAGAATTGAAAAAATGCATCGAATATTCTGCTAAAAATAATGGAAAACCATGTGAGGTTGCAAATATAAAAGGTGCTAGAGAAGATTTAGGTCGAATAACAGCATCTTATGGATATTCCGGATGTGATTCAGAAGTTCTCAAAGAAAAAATATATGGTATAGAAAGAAAAATATGTTATTTTAATTCAGATGTGTTTAATCTTTATGATTATTATGCAGAAAGTGAAGAAAAATCAATTTGGCAATCAGGAAGTAAAACAATTAACCCTTTTTATTCTTATGAACCCTTTATTCATGACTGTACCTTTCAAATGCTTATAGAAGATTTTAGTTCACCTATAGAAGATCCTAATTATATACGTGAAAAATATTATTTACCACCTTTTTATGACTATCCTCCGAATAAGCCTTTTCCTTACGATTCAACAGGAGCTCAAGTCAAAATATTTATATCTAATGCAACACCTGGAAGTGATAGTGAAAGAACTTGTAATTTTAATTTATTTGTTTGTATACAACCAGCAATAGCTTCTTCAAAAAATGAAAAAACAATAGATATGTTCAATATATTTAGTAGTTTATCTATTGAAAATTTCAGATGCTGTAATAAAAGTGAATATGGTAGTGATATAAAATTGAATAAATATTATCCTGTTACTTATACTTTTGAATTTTCCGAATTTGAAACCAAACCAAATATGTATCAAATTTTATCTACTCTAGATAGAGCTTTTTGGGAATGGAGTAAAAAGAATTTTGAAAAGTCAGATTTGATAGAAGGTATTTTAAAAGATAAGCCTAGCAATTGGAATCCCAATAGAATCAGGTTTTCTTACAAACCATGGGATATAGCTAAATTTGTTGCTGAAAGTTCTGGTTATAAAATAGCTAAAGAGGAGTATATTGGTACAAATTGTGGAATTGACCCCTTAACCTATGAAACATTTCATTGTCCAAATGACTATGTATGTACAGAAGAAACAACTAAATGGGATCCACACTGGTTCATATGTTGTCCTAGTAATTATCCAAACTATATAAACGGAAAGTGTTATTCACAGAGTTTAATTAGTTATCCCAATTGCTTTGACGAAGAAGTTTTAAAAAGTAGTGAATATGATCCTAAAGAAGGACCTCTTCTAATTTATGGTCCTAATTGGAAAGATAAATTTTCAGATACTAATTATAGTAAACTTTCAATGACAGTGATTTATTATTATAATGTTAAAGAAGATGCTAATGGTTTTCAAAACCTTGTTATAACACCACGCATAACATTATGTAGAGACCGATGAAAATATTTATACTAAAATCCTAATTCTATTATGCGTGGCGCATTATCATTTATTTTAACGATAATTATAGCAATAATAGTTGTATCTATTATTATTGGTTTATGGACTTATAGGGTATTTAAACAAGAAATAAAACCTCCTGGAATTAAACAAATTGAAATAAAAATACCTTCTGATTTTTCTGGTTTAATTTTAAATCCAGGTGTTAATTTTAGTGAGTATTTTTCTTCAGAAAAATTTTGTTCAAGATTGAAAATGTGTATTAAAAAATCAATTTTAACTGGAAGTTCTTGTGAAATTGATTCTATTTCTTATGGTGATGACTTTACAGAAGATTATACATTAGGATATCCCTTGTTTATAGGTACTGACTGTCTTGAACAAGAATTAAATATAACAATAGCACCAGGCATAGAACAAAAAATATGTCGTTATAAAGTTACTGGAAATGGATGGATAGGAGATTACTCCTTTATAAGTGATGTTAATGGACTTTCTTATGAAGATTGTAATTTAACAGAAGATGGTAATTTGGGATATCCTGATGCTTCTATTAGTGAAGATTATAACATAAACCCAAATATTATTAATATTTATTATACTCCAGATAGATTTTATACAATTAATTATCTACATCAACCAAATAACATAGAAGGTAGTTCTTCTTGGTATAATGGTCCTGGAAGAATGAAAATAGTAGTAGGAAAAGCTAGAGTTAAAAATAATTTTGATTGTGATTTTACACTCCGTCTTTGCCCACAACCAGCAATAGCAAAAAGTGAAGGAGATAGTACAATAGAAATCTATAAATTAATTAGTAGTTTAGAAATTTGGCATCTTACTAAGGTACCATATTATGTTAATGATTTATCCTACCAAGCTGATAAGGTTGATTATTCAAATGTAGATGTTTATTACTTTAATGATTATACAATAAATTTAGATAAGTCTTATAGAATAGAACCTATTATAAATGCAATAAAAACTGGTTTATATCATAACTGGTATAGGTTGAAATCTGGTGATTCTTGGTATCATCCGCATTGGAATATCCTTTCAAGTTCTTATATCAGTTTTGATTATCCTTGGGATGATTCTTATAATTTAAGAATTATGAGTGATAATAGAAATGATAGAACAAGAGAAATTCATTACAATTGTGGAAATGATAATTTATGTGAAGATAAACTAAAAATTAAAGTTGCTATCAGAAGAGATTATAATAATGACGATGGTACAGGAGCTTATTTGTCTGGTATTATAACCTTTGTTGAGGAAAATCCTTAGATGGTTGTTATGGTAATAAAAGATGTTTACAAACTTTTGTTTGTGGTATTTATTTTCGTATTGATGATATTAGTTGTTTTAACAATTTTTGTTCCACAAGCACAATCTCTTTTTCCAAGAATAGTAGAATTTTTCAAACCTCCTGGAGCTGAAGTTCCACAACCAGAAATAGAAATAACTATTTCACCAACTCTATCTCAGTACATAGAATCAGGTGACACACCTTTGATTAAGATTAAAAAACTTTTCAAATATTTTGATCCCAATTATGCTAAAAAAGAGATTTCAAATAATAAATGGATTTTTAATGTTTTTATTATTGATCTTGAAGATGAAAAATATTACAAAAGTCAATTATTTGATGCTATAAATGAAAGTATTAGAGATTGGGATAATCTAAATTATAAAATTCCAGATGATTTTAGAATTGGCGAATATTATACAGAAGCAGATTTTTTACATTATTCTGACGATTGTTGGGATAACCAGTTAACTAAAAATCTTGAAAAATTAAAAAAGGGTGAAATAAAAGAATCAGATCAATATGGAAGACTGGTACCTGTGCAAGGATATATTTATTTTCATTCATTTATGGGTACATTTACCGAGAAAATAAAAGTAAGGATAGGATGGTATATTGATAAAGATGATACAAATATTATTTATCCTATAATTACTGTATGTGACAACTATGCTTAGTGATTAAATGGAAAGTTGGGTTTTTTGGTTGATAATAACTATAGTAATGATAGCCCTTTTATTTGTGGTTTTGTCTATGTTTTTAGGGCCAGCTATAATGGGAATTAGTCGATAAAAATGAAAAGAGAATATATAAGATTAATCATTATAATTATACTAATCATAATAGCTATTCTTATTAGTTATGTTATAATTACAAGTATGGCACCTTCAGGATGGGGCCCAGGTTTAAACATATTTGAAGTAATAATTGAAATTTTTCAAATTTTGGGTATAGCTCATGCGATTATTTAATAAAGAAAATTTATTAAATTTGTAGGGATTTAAAATGGATCCTCAAAAATTGGTTTTAATCATAATAGCTATTTTAGCACTTTTGTTAATAACTATAATAATAGCTGATTGGATTCTTGAAAAAAGAATATTATATGACTTTTGTATATTTTTAACTTCCAATCTTCCATTAATAGGAGTTGTAAATCCCGGAGTAATATTGTGTAGCATAGTTGTGATATAGTGCAAGAAGAAGAACCAAAGCCAATAAATTATGTATTATTGATAATAATTGGTATAATTGTTGTTTCTATTGCAATAGGTATAATATACTATATATTTAATTCAAAAGAATTTTGTAGACTCCTCTCAGATATAATATCTTTTATACCCTTCTTATCAAAAACTATAGCAACTATTTATGGAGGCTTTCCTTGTTAATATTTATATAATAAATTGTAAATAGTTTTTATGAAAGGCCAAATTATTGTAAGTCTTCGTGGCTTAATAATTGCTTTAATTCTGGCTGCTGTTTTAATAGGTTCAATGCTATTTTTAACTCAAATTAATATTGTAGGATATTTAACTGGAAGTTGTGGAAATGGTTTTTGTGAACCTGATATAGGAGAGGATATCAACAATTGTCCTAGTGACTGTACACGTGTAACAACTGATATTTCTTTTGAACATTTAATTGTTAATCCTTCAGATGATTTAACATTTAAGCCAAGTTGGTTATTTGAATATATAAATTTCCCAGAACCTGGCAAACTTTATTGTTTTGATTGTGATAACGCTCAAGCATGTGAAGATACATTTTATTATGAAAATGCATTGAATTGTTTTGATTGTGATACTTGTGATCCACTTATAGGTAATTGTAGTTTTTGTGATAGTTGTGAAATAGTTAGTAGTGATTACCCACCTGATAACATTAATTACATTAATGGAACAATTTGTTATCTTTGCACAGATTGTGATATTAATCAAGGAGAAGATTTTGCTGAGACCTGTGGCAGCTGTGACCTATGTGAATACGCAGAGAATCCTAGTGGTTCTGTAGTATCTTATGATAAATGTGATTATTGTTCTTCTTGTGATATTAATTTACAAAATTGTGAAGGTTGTTTAGAATGTTATAATTCTTATAATAATCCTTCACGAGATATAAAATTTTATAACTTATGTAATGAATCAAGTAGATGTTCTTCTTGTGAAGAAAATAGTGAGCCTGCAATATGCGAAAGAATAAAAGATTGTATAGCAAATTACGAGGGTATTCCTTGTGATATAGATTATATACTTCCAGTTTATGGTAGTAACATAAATCAAATAACTCAGAATCTTCTAGATAATATAAAAGAATCTGTAAGAAAATGCAATGCTGGGCCAATATTCAGAGAATTAATGAATAGTGGAGAACAATTTGTATGTAATTTTAACCCAAAAACATTTTCTTATTCTGAAGGAGGAGACACTAAAAAAATATTCAATGATTGTGGTTCTGCAGAAGAAACTGTATATAATGTAGATGGAAGTTCTGTTAGTTTTGGAATCAATAGTATTTCATATAATAAATTTGCATTTGGAAATCCACCAGGAATGAACTATAAGCTTGTAACAGGAAGGGTTAGTTATGGAGGTAGTTCTAAAAATTGTGATTTTAATTTATTCTTATGTGGTCAACCAGCAGTTGCAACGTCTGATGATGATAAAATTCAAGATATTTATACTAAAATACTTAACTTTAATTTTCATAATTATCTTGAGATAGGAAATAATCATGAATGGAAAACTATTAAATACCCAGCATTTACTGTTAATTTAAATTATGAAAAAGATCGATATGACATTGCAAATACAATTGTTGCAGGTTTAAGAGATTTAAGTTTATTAATAAGAAATGACGAAGATACGATAAACTTTTTATGTAATGATATTTTAAGAAGTAGTGAATGTGAAGAAATTGACTTTATAGAAATAAATCCTGAGATAGAATGGTCAGTCTCTTATGTTGGGAGACCCTCTGAATGTCTTTCTTATGGTGATATGTGGGATTTGGTTGTTTTTTCTGAAGAATCTTGCGATCCTCCTTGCGAGAGTCAAACCCATTCAATTCCTGGCATGGTTGCAGATGCTTATGTAAAATGGTCAGGTAAAGAAGAGGGTGGTCCTGGGCGAACAATTTTTGAAGCATCAAAACAAAAAGGTGAAAACTTTGAAGAAATAAGTAGTAAATATACAAGTGATTGTAGTAGAACACAAACAAAAATTATTAATTTAAAAGATTATCAAGGGGAATTTAGATTAAGTACACCTCTTTATGAATATAAAGAAGATGATGAAGAAAAGACTAATCAATGTCTTTTGAGATATTCTGAAGTTTGTTATGGAACTCCTATTTTACAACAACATATAGTTACAACCGATAATAAGTTCATTTATTATGATGCACCACCAGGCACTTATACTTATACAGGAAATATTGAAGTTGGATTAGCATTTCTTGTAAAAAAACATGAATTTAATGTTAATGATGAAGATTACAATACAATAGAATTAAGAC
Organism: Candidatus Aenigmatarchaeota archaeon; assembly: GCA_046760145.1. GTDB lineage: Archaea > Aenigmatarchaeota > Aenigmatarchaeia > Aenigmatarchaeales > Aenigmatarchaeaceae > JBHIDO01. Next base: position 3,801 of record JBHIDO010000015.1, on the reverse strand, counting down.
CATTAGCTATTTTCATACCAGAGGGATATTATGGTTGAGATAAGATCTTTACGAGATATAATAATAAAATTTTTAATACCAATTTTAATAATTATTATAATAATAGCAGCTGCTATTATTTTCTTACCATCATTATTAGGATTAGTGCCTAGACCATTAGTGGGTGAAGCAGCACCAGCATTTTATGAAACAAAATCTGATTATAGTGTTTTGTGGCAGTTTGATTATAGTGGTGTCTTGTATCCAGATAATGAAATAAATCCGGATATGTCTAAACAGGATATTGGAAATTATTTAACACAAAATCCTGTTGAATTTGATTGTAAAGAATGTTCTTATGATGCATCAAGAAATACAATGCGTTGTAATGTTTGTGGTGGGATAAGAAAGGATGGAGAATTTACAGACTGTAGTGATTGTGAAAATTCTGAATGTTTAAATTGCGTTGATAATTCTTTGGATGGTAGATTATGCATTAACTTAAAGAATTGTATAAAACAATCATTTTCAGATGAAGAAAATTGTATTGTTGATATTATTCCTGGTTCTGAAGGTTTTATAGATATATCACAATTATCCCAACTTGTATCTTCTTGTAAAGATGAGCCTATAAAAATACCTATAGCAGAAGATGTAGAAGAGGAAATTTGTTACTTTGATTCTCCATATTTAGAAGCAAGAGAATATTCTATAGAAGGTCCATATGGATGTAGAGGAGCAACCAGTGGTTGTGATCCAGATATTAGGTGGGGTTGTGAATCAGGATTACTTGGATGGTGTAATAGTGTCCAAAAAATAAATTTTGGAAAAAAATATTTTGTTCATAAAATAGTTGGTCATTGGACACCGGGTGGGCCAGAGGGTTCACACGATAACATATTCGTATTGTGTAAAGGTAGTTGTCCCTCAAAAGGTCTCGAAAATATAGAAAGTTACATAAATAGATTGAAGGACTGTTTTGAGGAAGATAAAGACGGTTGTATGCTTTACAATTCAAAGTGTTCTAATTGTGTGCATAAGGATCAAGAATTTTTTATCGAGTATTATGGTGAAGTAGAAAAAGTAGAAGGAAAAGTAATGGGAAGTCATGAATACCTTGATGAATTACATGTTAAATTATACCTTGATACATTTTATACTTCAAGCATATTTTATCCATTGTGTGATTTTGATACTAGTTATATTAGAACAAATGAAATAAATTACTTTCCAAAAGATACTCCGGGAAGTGGAATCACAAATACAAAAATAATGTTAGGAAATCTAGAAGCAAGGAAACAAAAGAATTGCAAATTTAATTTATTTGTTTGTTCTGAAAAAGCATTTGCTAATAATACAGATGAAAAAATTATAGAAATTTATAATTATGTTAGAGATTTTGAGTCTCCAGACCTTTACGAAATATCTGATAATTTTATTAAGTTTAATTATGGAAAATTCATTTTAGATAGACCTTATCATAAAGATGAAATAATAAATGCTATAGATTCTGGGTTCAAATATTGGCGAGCAATTAATTATCCATTTTCTATAAATCCTAAAATTAATCAATGGACTGACAAACCTGTTAATATGAGTATAGATTGGGGCTCTACTTATTGGGATGTTATAGACTTTAATAACAACTGTTGGGATGAAACTGCAACACCTGCATTAGAAAATGAAGCTAGTGGAGTTATTTATTATAACTGTGGTGGTGATGATATCTGTGAAGATGAATTAAAATTAAACATCGGATTACATTTAGTGGGAAATAAGATTGTACCATTTGCTACTTTTTGTTCTAGCAAATAAACTTATTTATTTAAAAAACAATTTTAAATTATGAAAGCTTTTGCTATAGAAACAATGGCAATGGTAGTTTTGGCTATTATGGTATTAGGTGTTTTATACTTATGGTTTAGTGGAGAAGCTAAAGTACAACCAGCTGCTTTAACTCCTAAAAAGATTGGGTGTGATAATCATTTAGATTGCTCTGAAAATCCAGATGGAAAATATTGCATATCAATACAAAATTCCCCTACTTTCTGTGGTTGTATAGATGATAGTGACTGTGATATAGGATTTTGTGTAAATAATAAATGTAGTGTTGAGTGATATGAAAGCTGCCATCTCTTTGTTATGGATTTTACTTGTACTTTTCATAATTTTTTTAGTTTATTTATTATGGATTGGGGGATTATATCAATTGATTATTGACCTTTTGAAACAAGCAGCTGAGGCCATGACTTTAGGTTGATTTGATGAATAAAATTGTTTATTATCTTATAGGAATAGTTTCATTATTATTTGTAATTTTTTTATTTCTTCATTTCAGTGGTTTATTAAGAGGAGAATTTAACATTGCAGAAGAAGAAAGAGTTTTTTTTATTTTATGTCGTGAATGGAATAACAAGGGTTGTACAATAGATTCATTGAACAATATAGATGATGTTCAAGAATTTTGGGGTGATGTTACATTAACAGAATCTTGTAAGAGAAAGTTTCCTCAGGAAGATGAACAAAGAAGTATTATAATATGTGAAGATGTTTGCAATAATGATTGTTATTCGGAATTATTTTATGATGTTGCTGTTTTTAACAATAGTGTGATAAGAGATCCTGATGCAAATCAAATAATTGTTTATGTGAATAATACTGGAAGTGCTTCTGTTTTTAATTTAAATATATCAATTTTCAATGCATCAACAAATATATTAAAATCATCTTACAAAAGAGATATAAGAGCTAAGGAATTTGTTGAATTAAGATGTAACATAAATACTTGTGGTCAAGATATTCTTGTAAAGGTAGACCCTAATAATGAAATAAATGAAACTAATGAAGATAATAATAGGGTTTCTAAGAAGTGGTTTGATTAGCTTTTTTCTTTCTCTTTCTTAAATAAAAAGCAAGAATAGCCATTCCACCACCAGTAATAACAACATAAGGCCAATAATCTAGCATAATACTTCCAGTGGTATCGATTATGTTAGTATTATTTGTATCATTATCATGGGTTGTATTATTTGTTATAGGAAATTTAAAGAGAGTTTCTCCAAAACCTTCTTTATCTTTTGATTTTCCAATTATTTTTAAAGTATAAATTTTACTATGATCTAAATGAGAAACATTTACTTTATTGAAAACAGACTCTTCTTTAGAATCAAAATCACCATCTAAAGGATTTAGAGTTTCATTCTTCAAAACATTTCCATTTTCAATAATTTTATAATAAGCATTCTCAATATCTGAATCAGGATCACTTATTTCAGCATAAATGTTTAGAATATCATCTTCAATATTTTTTTGTATGTTTGATACTATTGGTGGTTCATCTTTTTTTGGCGGTGTTATATCTCTTCCTAGTAAGTCTAATAGATAGAGATCATAATCGTTATCTGGATCTGGAAAATAATTTTTCCAACCTCTAAACACAACGATATAATCATCTATGTCAACTGCATAGGCACCATCAATATCACTATAATAATCAATCTCAAATACATTAATTTTTCCGGTTTTAGTGTTTAAAATATGGAAAGTACCAAAGAAGTAAGTGTCGTCATTTTGGGTCCATATAATATATTCTTTATCAATAAGAGGAGAACTTCTCCTATAAATTGGAGTATCAGTTATTCTTTTTTCTTCCTTTGTTAAAGTATCATATATATAGATATCACATTCTTGCAAAACTTCACTAGGGTTTGTATCATTTCTATCATCCAGCCATACAATTTTGTAAGAATTCCCATCAAAATAAACATCAGGAGATGTTTGATTTCCTGGACGTGCTATTTCTAATTTTTCCCAAGTATCAAG
>JBHIDO010000014.1:0-13648 GCA_046760145.1 Candidatus Aenigmatarchaeota archaeon | reverse complement strand
TCTTTCCTCTTTCTACCAGCGATTTTTCTGCATCAAAATCTAATAGCAAAGTAGTTGTTTTATTTGAAACAATTGTAAATGGGTGAATTAATTTTATTTTTCCACTTGAAACTGTTACATCATAATTTGTTCCATTGATAGTTGCTGTTGCACTTGTTATTAATAATCTTATTTGAGTGTACTTTCCTGGATCCAAAGACTTTGAACCAAGAATCTCTTCTACTCCTTTAATTGCTATCAAGTCAAATGTTTTTTCTTCCTCAGAAAATACTATCCATCCTACTTGTTCTGCTGGAGCTGTTGTATTTGTATCACAACAACAAGTTGTTACCGTATCATTTAGAGTTGGAGTACAAAACGTAGAATCATTTAAATCCAATTCATTTTCTAAACAAAGAGTTTCATTTTCTAAACCTTCTCTACATGTTCCTACTCCATATCCTAAGGCTTGGCATTGTTCTTCACATGATGCTGGTTCTGTAGGAATTGCTTCTGCCTTATGAACTTCTATCTGAGAAATTGTTACCATTAAAGAATCTATATCATCTGGAGCATCAGTTATTTTCATAACCAGAATTCCCGATTGTACACATCCTGAAATCAATGCTACCAAAATTAATGATATTAAAATTTTTTTCATAATTTCACCGTTTTCTCTTTCTCTTTGGCTTTTCAAGTTTTATTTCTTCTGATTCAACCCAAACCAAAATTATTCCCATGAAAACCAGGAATATTGGAACAAATCCTAGAATTATGTTCAAAAGTTGATGATATAATTCTGGACAATATTTAGAGTATTCTCCACACCAACTTGAAGGTATCAAAAGCCAAAGACCTACTAAGAATAATATAATTCCTATTATTATTTTTCCAACACCCATAATTTCACCTAAAACTTTATAAGCTTCACTAACTTAAATAGTTTACGATAAAACTTGAAACCTTTGGGTGATGTAAGTGGGTATGTATAAATATTTAAAAAGATTGTGGAGAAGTGAAGAGTACAAACAAATAATAAAACAAAGGCTTATTTCTTGGAGAAAAGAACCGGTTATAAAAAGAATTGAAAAACCGACCCGTTTAGACAGAGCTCATTCCCTTGGTTATAAAGCAAAACAAGGTTTTGTAATGATAAGAACCAGGATTAAAAAAGGGACGAGAAAAAGAGAAAAACCTTCAGGTGGAAGAAAGCCTTTAAGAGCTGGTTTAACAAAGCATACTCCTAGAATGAATCTACAGCACATTTCTGAGATGCGTGTAGCAAGAAAATTTCCTAATTTAGAGGTATTAAATTCTTATTATGTTGCTGATGATGGAAAATCATTGTGGTTTGAAGTGATATTAATTGATCCAAACCATCCCAATATCAAGAATGATCCTAAATTAAATTGGATTTGTTATCAGAGGAGAAGGGTTTTTAGAGGTCTAACATCTGCAGGAAAAAAATCTAGAAAATTAGGAAGAGGTAAAGGATTTGAAAAACGAATGAAAAAATAACATTTTTAACCTTCTCTAATAAATCATAATTATGAAGTTTTTTGATTTGGACATAAAAAGTAATTTATCAGTAGGAGAAAGCACAATCAAGAATATAGCTAAGTTTGCTCAGCAATTAGGATATTTTGGAATTGCTATTTGTGATAAATATGAGAGCATGGAAAAACTTGAAGAATTGAAAAAAGCTATAAAAGAAGTTGAATCTGATATAGAAATTTATCCTGGAATAACTATCCAGGCTAAGGATGTTGATGAATTAAGAAGAATAATTGATAAAGTAAGGGAAAAAGTAATGATAGTAATTGTTCATGGTGGGGATTACTTAATAAATAGATCAGCATGTGAAAATCCTAAAGTAGATATTTTAGCACATCCAGAATTAGGAAGAATTGATTCTGGTTTAGATGATATTTGTTTGAAAAGAGCAAAAGAAAATAATGTAGCAATTCAAGTCAATTTCAGGGAAATTCTTTTTAGTTATAGAAGGCCTAGGTCTTATATTCTAAATCATATAACAAGAAATATTAGACTATGTAACGAGTTAGGTGCACCAATGATAATTTGTTCTGGTGCTCAGAATATTTGGGACATGAGGGATCCCCGTGGACTAGTAGCAATTACAAATGTTTTAGGAGCAGAATTAGGAAAAGCTTTTGCAGGAGTTACATCTATTCCACAACAAATAGTTGAAGAAAATAAAAAAATACTTTCAGGAAAAAGAATAACAAAGGGTGTTGAAGTGATTTGAATGGAAGAAAAAAGACCAAAACCATTGCCACCAACTTTAAGAGGAAAACAAAGATATATAGCTTATCAAATAATATCTGAACAAAAAATTCCTTTCAGTGATTTAGTAAACTCAATATGGCATTCATTATTAAATTTCTTAGGTGAAAGAGGAACAGCTGAAGCAAATATTTGGATTGTTAAAAATACTTACGAAGAAGATAAGCAGATTGGTTTATTAAGATGTTCTCATAGAATGATTGAACATGTTAGATCAGCTTTAGCTTTGATTCAAAGAATAGGTGATACTAAAGTGGTTGTTAAGGTTCTGGGGGTTTCTGGAACCATGAAAGCTGCTAGGAAAAAATTCTTTGGCGAAACTGATTTAAAAGACTTTACTTAATCTTTATAAAGATAGAAATCGTATAAAATTTAAGTTGATTTTTATGGAAGCTATTCCTGAAATGATGGGTTATGATAGAGCTATAGTAACATTTTCTCCAGATGGAAGATTGTTTCAAGTAGAATATGCAAGAGAAGCAGTAAAAAGAGGAACCACGTCTCTAGGTTTAATATTTTCAAATGGAGTAGTTCTAGCTGCTATTCGAAGACTAAAAGCATTGGCAATTCCAAACACTGGAAGTGACAAAATTCATCAGATTGATGATCATTTAGGAACAGCTATTTCAGGGTTTTTAGCAGATGGAAGAGTTTTGGTTGATTTGGGAAGAATAAAAGCTCAAGTTTACAAACTAACTTATGATGAACCATTAAGTGTTTATGAAGCTACAAAAGAAATTGCAGATAGAATGCAATTATTTACTCAATATGGAGGAGTCAGACCTTATGGTGTTGCATTATTATTAGGAGGAGTTGATGAAAAGGGTTCACAACTATACGAAATAGACCCTTCTTCAGCATTTTATTTTTGGAAAGCCCAAGCAATTGGAAGAGGTGCACCAGAAGCATTAAAGATTTTAAATAGAAATTGGAAAAAGGGAATGAGTGAAGAAGAAGCTATTAAATTAGCATTACAAGCTTTAAAAACTGGTGAAAAAGGAGTAAAATCTAATGAGATCGAACTAGCTATTATAAATAGTAAAGGTTTTACAAAATATTATGGTGACGAAGGAATTAAATTTATTAAAAAATATTGGTGATAAATTATTTTACACGGTAGATTAAATGTCAATTTCTATAGAAAAGTCTGTTATAGCCAGGCTTACAAAGTCTGGAGAAAGATTTGAAATAATGGTTGATCCAAAAAAAGCTTTGGAAGTGAAATCAGGTAAAGATGTTAATTTAGATGAACTTTTAGCAACTTCAGAAATATATGAAGATTCAAAAAAAGGAAAAAGGGCTTCTGAAGAAAAAATAAATAAAGCCTTTGGAACAAATGACATGAAAACTATTGCGTATAAAATAATCAGGGATGGTGAAGTACAATTAACAACTGATCAGAGAAGAGAAATGATTAAAGAGAAAACAAAAAAAATTGCAGATATTATTTCTAGAAGAGGAATAAATCCCCAGACAAATCTTCCAAATCCTCCTGAAAGAATTATGAGAGCAATGGAACAAGCAAAGATAAAAATTGAACTAAATAAAAGAGCAGAAGAACAAGTTGATGATATCGTAAAAAAAATTCAAAGAATATTACCAATAAAATTTGAAATAGTTCAACTTGCAATTAAAGTTCCATCACAATTTGCAGGAAAAGCTTCTAATATGATAAGAAATTTTGGAAAATTAAAAAAAGAAGAATGGAAAAGTGATGGAAGTTATTCTTGTTTAATAGAAATTGCTGCTGGATTGCAGCAAGAAGTTTATGATAGATTAAATTCATTAACTCATGGTCAAGTTGAGGTGAAAAAAATAAAGGAGTGATTTTATGGCATCTGAAATTTTAGTAAAAGAAAGACAATTAGTAATTCCAGGTGAAACCTTGGTTAAGGGTTTAGATTACTTGCCAAGTATTGGATCTTATAGAATTAATAACGAAATAAAAGCAAAGGTTATGGGCCTAGTTAAACTAAAGAATAGATTTATTTGTGTAATTCCATTATCAGGTGTTTACATACCAAAACCCGGTGACGGTATAATCGGAAAAATAGAAGATTTACAAACAACAATATGGATAGTTGATATAAATTCCCCTTATGATGCAATTTTACAGCTAGGAGAAGCTGTTGGAGAATATGTTGATATTAACAAAACAGATATTTCTGTTTACTATGATATTGGCGACATAATTTATGCAAAAGTTTTAAATGTTTCTAAATCTAAGAGTGTTCAATTAACTATGAATGATTACAGGGCTAAAAAATTAATAGGAGGGAGAACATTGAAAATAACTCCAACAAAGGTTCCAAGATTGATTGGAAAGCAAGGTTCAATGATTGAAATGATTAAAGAGAAGACTGGCTGTCAAATAATTGTTGGACAAAATGGTGTTGTTTGGTTTAAAGGAGAAAAAGAAGGAAAAGCTGCAAAAGCAATTCTAATGATTGATCAAGAATCTCATACAAAAGGGTTAACAGATAGAATTGAAAAAATGTTAAGTGAGTAAATGAAAGTAGGAAAACCAGAAAAACTAATTGAAAAAGGAAAAAGATTAGATGGAAGAAAACCAGAAGATTTCAGAGAAATAAAAATAGAAGTGGGAATCTTAAAAAGAGCTGGTGGTTCTTCTATTTTTAAATTTGGTGATACCTATGCATTATCAGCTGTATTTGGACCAAAGGAACTGCACCCAAGACATTTAATAGATCCAGAAAAAGCAATTTTGAGATGTAGATATTTTATGGCCCCATTTTCAACTAAAGAAAGAATAAGACCTGGAATTTCTAGGAGAAGTATTGAAATATCAAAGGTAATTAATGAAGCTTTATCAAATGTTATATTTTTTAAAGATTATCCAAAAACAGTAATTGATGTTTATATTGAAATATTACAAGCAGATGCAACAACCAGATGTGCTGGTCTGAATGCTGCAGCCTTAGCATTAGCAGATGCAGGAGTTCCAATGAGAAATTTAATTTCTTCATGTTCTGTTGGCAAAGTTGATGGAAAGATTATTCTTGATCTAAATGGTTTAGAAGATAATTATGGTGAAGTTGATTTAGCATTAGCAACAATTGGAAACGAAGATAAGTTTGTTTTAGTGCAAATGGATGGTATTGTAAGTAAAAAAGAATTTTTAGAAATGATAGAACTAGGGAAAAAAGGATGTTCAGAAGTTTTTGAATTGCAAAAAAAAGCATTAAAAGATAAATATGAAGCTGGTGAAAATAATGAGTGATTATATTAAGAAATTAGTAGAAGAAGGATTAAGAAGTGATGGAAGAGGATTTGAAGATTTCAGAGAAATAAAAATAGAAAAAAATGTTATTAAAACTGCTGAAGGTTCTGCAAGAGTAAAAATAGGGAATAGTGATGTTTTGGTTGGGATTAAACTTTCAGTTGGAGAACCATTTCCAGACACCCCTGATGAAGGAATATTGATTGTAAATACTGAATTAGTTCCAGTTGCATCACCAACATTTGAACCAGGACCTCCAAATGAAGAAGCAATTGAAATTTCAAGAGTAATTGACAGGGGAATTAGAGAAAGTCATTGTATTGAACTAAGTAAGTTATGTATGAAAGAAGGTAAAGAAGTTTGGTTAATAAATATTGATATTCATGTTTTAGATCATGATGGAAACTTAATTGATGCAGGAGCTTTAGGAGCTATTGCAGCTTTGTTAAATACTAGATTACCAAAATATGAAGATGGAAAGGTTTTGTATGGAGAATACACTGATAATCTTCCATTAAAAGATATTCCAATTGCAGTAACAATAGGAAAAATAAATAATAATTTATTAATTGATCCTAATTTAGAAGAAGAAAATACTTTAGATGCAAGAATTACTATAGCTACAATGGAAAATGAAAATTTATGTGCAATACAAAAAGGAGGAAAAGGATATTTAACAACTTCAGAAATAAAAAAAGCAGTTGATTTATCAATTAAAAAGGGAAAAGAATTGAGGAAATTATTATGAAAAAGAAAAAAGTTGGATCAAGTGGTAGATTTGGACCTAGGTATGGAACTAGAACAAAAAAAATAGTTGCAGCTATAGAGAAAAAGCAAAAACAAAAACAAGTTTGTCCATATTGTGAAAGGAAAACTTTAAAAAGAATTGCATCTGGAATATGGTATTGTAAGAAATGTAAAGTAAAATTTGCTGGAGGAGCATATTTTCCAAGAACGTGATAATATGTATAAGTGTTTAAAATGTGGTAAGGACATAAAGTTCAAACAAATAAAGGAAAAAATAAGATGTCCTTATTGTGGTTATAGAGTTATAACCAAACAAAGGTCTAAGACTATCAAGAAAGTTGAAGCAATATGAAAGCTAAAATAGAAATAGAATGTGAAAATCCAGAAATTATTGTTAAAGCAATAAAACCTGATATGGATGAACAAAGATTTAGAGTTGAATTAAAGGCCAATGATAATAAAATAAAAATAAAGGTAAAAGCAAAAGATATAAGTAGTTTATTAGCAGGAATAAATTCATATGTAAGATTAATAAAAAGTTCAATAGGTGCTTTAAAATGAATTATGCTAAAGATGAAATAAAAGAAATTATTTTAAAGGAACAAAAATTTCAAGTAGTTTATCCTCATAAAATTGCTAATAAACATAATGTAGATTATGAAGAGGTTTTAGATGTTGTAGTAGAATTATTAGATGAGGGATTATTAAGGGTTGAATAAAATGACTGAGATAAAATTATCACCACAAGCACAGCAGATATTAATACAAATGCAAACATTTCAACAACAATTACAATCAGTATTAATACAGAAAGAATCTTTGAATTTACAAAATATAGAAATTGCTAAAGCCCTAGAAGAATTGGAAAAATCAGATAAAGAAGAGGTTTACAAAGCAGTTGGACCAATCCTAATCAAATCAGATAAAAAAGAACTAGAAAAAGATTTGAAGGAAAAAGAAGAAACCACTAATCTAAGGTTAAAAAGTTTAAGCAAGCAAGAAGAAAAATTGAAAGAAAAGCTTGATGAAAATCAAAAGAAGTTAGAAGAAATTTTAAAGACTCAACAAAAATCAGAAGGTTCTTAAGATTTAAAATATGGATTACTTTCATCTGTTTCAGAAGTTTCTTCGTCAGATGTAACAACTATGTCTGTTCCATAGAATGCTATTGCTACTTCATCAGTATGTCTATTAGTTAATAATCCATTAGGATCAAGCCACATACCTTTTCGAGGATCAGGCTCAGAAATCTCTTCTTTGGCATCTTCTTCAATTATTGTATAAATTGGATTTCCATTAAACGTAATTATCTTATAATTTCCTCTTATTTCAATTCTATGTCCAGGACATCTTAAGATATCTGGAACTTCAGATTCTTTTATTGTTACTGTTGGATACTTTGTATAATTCATAAATAATAATAGTTGATTGACGTATTTAAATCTTATGGTTTTTACCCTTAATATAGAGTAAATTATTACCCCTATACATCAATAGAAAAGCTTTTAAACTTATAAACACTATAAAATTGCTTAGTAGATGTTTATGAAGGGATTATTATGTTTGAAAATGTCATTGAACTTATTGAACAGGTTGCTAAAGATAGAACTGTTCCTAGAAATATTAGAGAAAAATGTGATGATTGTATTGAAATTCTTAAAAATAACAATGAGGAGATTTCTATTAGGATAAATACTGTAATTTCAACCATGGATGAAATTTCTAATGATCCTAACATTCCTATGTATACTAGAACTCAAGTCTGGAATATTGTCTCAATTTTGGAAAGTATACAAAAATAAGTATTTATATGTTAAATTATAATTATTAGTATAATATTTTTGGAGGGATAACATGGTTTTTGAAAAAATATTTGGAAGAAAACTAACTGAAGATGAATTTATTGAACTAGATACTACAGAGGTTGAAACACCAACAGGAAAAATACCAATCAGAGTTGATAAAATAGAGGACTTTTCAGATTCTGACAGAATTCAAAAGAAAATAAGAGAAGGATCAATTGTTTTGGTTAAAATAAAGAAATTAAAAGAAAAAGATTTATCTGAATTAAAAAGAGCTATTGATAAATTAAGAAAAACTTGTATTGCAATGAATGGGGACATAGCAGGAATTGATGAAGATTGGATAATAGTGACTCCACAATTTGCACATGTAGCAAGAATGTAATTATGCATATATTCCTTCATAGGGCGATTTTCTTCCTAATACTTTCAAAATTATTTCTAAATTTTCTTGTGAAATACAACTCAAATAGTCTCTAACTTTAACAGGAAAGTTTTGGTTTATGTCACATACCTTACGCATTTCATCTGGTAATAAAGTTGGTGAAAATATCTTATCAACTATATTTTTCTCTACGTCTATCACGAATAAAGCATTTTTTGATCTCATAACATAGTCAGAAATTTCTAATGGTATATTCTCAAAAGAATAATTATCTAAATATTTTCTTTCAATTACAAGAACCTTTGTATCAGAATATAAATGACCTTTTTTAAATAATCTTCCATGCTTTCTCAGATTTTCTATTATCATAAAGATACCTAAGCATACAAACTATTTGGTATTCCCAAAGCATCTTTGGCTCTTATAAGATTTTTTCTTTCAAGAAGACCTATGTTTACCCCAATTGCACCTTTCTCACCAATTTGATATACCACCCCTTCTTCCCTTTCAATATCTTCTTTAGATGCAATAAAAATAACTTTATCATATTTAGAGCAATATCTCATTACTTCTCCAAATGAAAAATCTCCCATATATTTTTTATCTATCACTATAACGTTTTCAGGATATTCTATTTCTTTACCATACTTCTCCAATGTATTTACTAAATTAGACATATTATCACTAGAAAGTAATTATGTCTGAATATATTTAAATTTATATTACTTTATTTCCTGGTCTGGTCTTTTTATCAGGAACTATTAGAATAGGGTTTTCTTCATCAGCTGCTAATAGCATTGCTTGAGATTCAATACCTCTGATAGTTGCTGGCTCTAAATTGTTTATAACAACTATTTGTTTTCCAATTAATTCTTCTTTTGAATAAAACTGTTTTATTCCTGCAACTGTTATCTTCTCTTCACCCACATCTATTTTCATTTTCCATAATTTATCTGAACCAGGAATTTCTTCTACTTCTTTTATCTCCGCAACTCTTATGTCAAGCTTCTTGAATTCATCAAATGATATCATTTTTTCACCTTTTTAAATAATATTTCTCCTTTTCTTATTTTTCCTTTTAATAATCCAAATTTTAAATCATTCCAAGAAAATTTCTTTTCTAATCCTAATTGTTCAGATATTTTCTCAGAAGTTTTAGGAATAAATGGATATAAAAGAATTGCAACTATTCTTAATGATTCTAATAAATTATATAAAACCCTTTCTAATTCTTTTCCTTTTAATTCCCATGCTTTTTTCTCATTCACATATTTGTTTGCCCCAATAATTATCTTCCATATTTCATTTAAAGCAGTATGAAACTGAAAATTCTCCATCAATGATTTTACTTTTTCAGGGACCTTTAATGCAAATTCTCCTAAATAATCTATTTCACTAATAGGAATTTCTTCAAAATTCTTTTCAGTTAAAGTCAAAACTCTGTTTACTAAATTACCCAAATCATTTGCTAATTCCCCATTAATTCTTGCAACTAATGATTCTTCTGAAAAATCACCATCTTCTCCAGAAGGAATCTCTCTCATTAAAAAATATCTTAAAGCATCACTACCATATTTATTAACCAATTCTATTGGATCAATTGTTACTCCTGTTTTTGCTAGTTTCTCTCCTTTGATATTAACAAAACCATGAACATAAACTTTTTTTGGTAATTCTATACCAGCTGCTAAAAGAATTGCAGGCCAAATAACTGTATGAAACCATAAAATATCCTTTCCTATTACATGAACATCAGCTGGCCAATATTTTTTGAACTTTTCTCCTGGGTATCCCAGAGCTGAAATATAATTTAGCAAAGCATCAAACCATACATATGATGTATGATTTTTATCAATTGGTAATGGAATCCCCCATTTTACAGTTGACCTAGAAATGCTCAGGTCTCTTAATTCCTTTTTTAAACGATTTAATATTTCATGCTTTCTTTCAATTGGCAAAATAAAGTCGTTATTTTTTATATACTCAATTATTTGCTTTTGGTATTTTCCCATTCTAAAAAAATAAGATTCTTCTTTTATTGTCTCAACCCTTTTTTTATGAATAGGACATTTTCCATCTTCTAATTCCTTTTGTGTATAAAATGCTTCACAAGAAGTACAATATAGACCTTCGTAAAATCCCTTGTAAATATCTCCTTTTTTGTAAACCTTATTAAAAATCTCTATTGCAATTTTTATATGATTTTCATCAGTAGTTCTTATAAAGAAATCATTTGATATATTCAACTTTTCACATAATTCTTTAAAGAATTTCACCATATAATCAACAAATTCTTTTGGATTTTTTCCAGCCTTTTTAGCTGCATCCTCCACTTTCTTTCCGTGCTCATCTGTTCCAGTTAGGAAGAATACATCTTTTCCTAACAATCTATGAAATCTTGCAATAACGTCTGCAAATATTTTTTCATAAGCATGTCCTAAATGGGGTTTTGAATTTGTATAATCAATAGCAGTTGTAACGTAAAATTTGAAGTTAATCACCTCAAATCTAATAAATTAACCAAACTTTTTAAATCTTTTATAACTTTCTTTGCACCTGCTTTCTTTAGTCTATATCTTGTTCCAACTCCAGTTAAAATTCCTATAGGATAGCAACCAGCCTTTTTGGCTGCTTGCATATCAAAGATATGGTCTCCAACAAATATGCATTCTTCTGGTTTGACTTTCAATTTTTTACAAGCTTTTAGAATCGGTTCTGGATCAGGCTTTCTATTTTTAACATCATTCTCAGTAATTAAAACATCATAAATTAATTTATATTTTCTAATTGGAGGTAAGGCTGTTAATTTATTTTTGGTTGTCACAATACCTATTTTATAACCATTTTTATGAATTTTCATTAGAATTTTATTTACACCTGGAAATATTTTTGCAAGTTTCAATCTATTATAAATTTTGATGTAATTCTCTCTAAAGCTTTTTCCATCCCTATGATATTCTGGATATAGTTTTGAAAATACTTCCTCGGTTTTATAACCCATCATTTTATGCAAAATTTCTTCTTTTGTTAAAACTCTAATTTTCATTTTCTTACAAGTTAATCTTATTCCTTTGATTATTCCATTTAATGGAAGTAGTGTTCCATCCATATCAATTAAAATTGCTTTATAGTTCATGAGATAAGAATTTGTATAAGTAGTTTATATAGGTATTATGCAAAAGCAAACTCACCTCATATTTGCATTTTTATTATTTATATTATTTGGATTTGTTCTAAATTTTCCATTAGAATTGTCAATATTTGCATTTATAGGGGCACTACTACCTGATTTAGATTTAAGACCTAGAGCATGGCACAGAAAGGTTTGTCATAATGTATGGTTTCTCATGATTATACTGTTCGGAGGAATCTACTTATTCTTATTAAATAAAATAGCTGCTATTGTATTATCAATAGGATTTTTCTCTCATTTAATAGCAGATTCTTTAACACATTATGGAATAATGCCTTTTTGGCCAATTAAGAAACCAAAATTTAAAGGGCCTATTACTACAGGTGGTTTAGGAGAATATTTGATAGTAATAATTCTATTAGTCATGATATACTGGTTTTCAGGAGTAATTTAGAGAAAACCGAAAAACCATAAAACTAGTAAAAGTAAAATTCCTAGAACAAATGCTCCTAGCAATTTCTTAAATATCTTCCAAATGATAATGATAACTATTACAGTAATCATGACCCCAATTGCTGTACTAAGTAGAGGCATGCTTATTTATAGGTTAAAAACAAATAAAAAACACGAGGTAAGAACATGAAAATAAAGGAATTAAAAATTGGTATGAGTAATGTAAATATAAAAGCTAAAGTAGCAAAACTGAGTGAACCAAGAGAGATTATGACCAGATTTGGAACCCCAACAACCTTAACTGAGGCCACTCTAGAAGATGAGTCTGGTTCTATTAAAATGACTCTATGGGGAAAACAGTCAGAAGGAATAAAAGAAGGAAACGAAGTAGAAGTAAAAGGTGGATTTGTAAAAGAATTTAGAGAAGAATTGCAACTAGGAATAAGAAGAGGCGGAGAAATAAAAGTTGTTGAATAATTTATTTTATTTTTAAATTATCTAAATTTCCTAAAAATGTTCCATCTAATAGGTAAACTTCTGCATCTTTCCATTTTAAAATATTATTTTTTAATAAAGGACCTAATGGTTCAAAGTCTTTAGAATTAAAAGCCATTCCTCCGATTAAATGATTAAAGGCTGGCATTATTATTCCTTTTTTTAATTTGGTATTTAATTTGAATCTTTTTTTCAATTTATTAGTGTCAATATCACATTTCAACCAACAAGGCTCAACAGCCCTAAAACCTTCTGAAAAGAACTCAATAGCAGGATGAACATGAGCCATTATCAAATATTCACAATCTAGAAGACTTATATCAGGCCATGCATGACCATGGATAAATCCATATTCTTTGATTTTAAACCCAGAAGGTTCATAAATATTCCTATTTTTAACTAATCTCTCCAGATTTCCATCATGATTACCCTTTATTATTGATACTTTGATCTTGAAATGTTCAAAGAATTCAGGAATTTCCCTATATTCTTGCCAGGATATGTCTGGGACTTGGTGTTTCACATCTCCTAGGATAACTAGATGCTTTGCTCTGGTTTTTTTAATCAAATTATCAATTCTTTTCTTTATTTTCTCAATTTGACTAGGTATGGTTATTCCTGATTCTTGGATTTCATGCTCTAGACCAATGTGCAGGTCAGCTATTGCTAGGATTTTATCGATCAAAAGAGCTGGTTCTGTTAAAAACCTCATTTTCATGTTATTATTTAAGATAATTTAAAATTTATGTGAGTTCTATCTCTTTTATATTATTCACTTCATAGTAGTTAAAAATAGATAGCTTTAAATACTAATAATTACTACTATTTAATAGTGATAATATGCCAGTATATATGGGTCCTTTAAGAAACTTGAATGATCTTGAGAAACTTATTAAGTCATTAAAATCTCCAGAGGAACCAAATCGAATTGTTACCGAAGATAAGAATGTAAGTATGAGAAATTACTTTGGCCATTCAGCATTTGTTTATAATGGTAACACTAGTGTTACTGGAGAAGACTTAATAAGTCCTAAAAATCAGTAATTACTTAGGTCCTGTTATAAGATTGATTTTTGTATACCCATCTCTCTCCTTATCCCTTTCTAACC
>JBHIDO010000013.1:0-13705 GCA_046760145.1 Candidatus Aenigmatarchaeota archaeon | reverse complement strand
GAATATATGAAATTTTTATTAGTGTAATTTTATTAAACGAGCAGCGGGTTTTGCTCTCCTGACTTCGTATCTTTCCTCATCAGGAAAAAGAACTATATCCAATTCTTGCATAATTAAATATCCGAGTATGATATCAGCATCAGATAAATTATCAACTATTATTATTTCAGGTTCCTGATAAATAGCTTCATCTATTTTTAGACCTTTAACTCTAGCCCTTATAGCTTTCTTTTCTGTTCCATCTGCTAAAGTAACATAAAAATCTTCATTTATAGTATGATAACCTATATCCTGAATACTTCTACCATCATTGAACTCTTTTTTATATAATTTCTATATGCTCCAGAATCTAATAAAGCATCTAAATATCTACTTTTATTATATCCTATAAGCTCAATCTTTGCCCTTATTTCTCCCATAATTAAATTATGAGGATTAAAGTTTAAAAACTTATTTTGATAATAACACAATAATAATTATGAAAATATTTATAACCGGAAATCCTGGATGTGGAAAGACTTCTTTAATAAAGAAACTAATAAAAAATAAAAATGTTTCTGGTTTTTATACAGAAGAAATTAGAAATAAAATAAGAAAAGGATTTAAAATAATTGATATTAAAACTAAGGAGAAAGGAATTCTAGCAAGTATAAATATAAAGGAAGGTCCAAAGGTATCAAAATATAGAGTTAACTTAAAAGATTTGGAAAGAATTGGTATAAAAGCTTTAGAAAGAAAATCAGATTTAATAATAATAGATGAGATAGGAAAGATGGAATTATGTTCAGAAAAATTTGAAAATAAATTAAA
The DNA here is from genome assembly GCA_046760145.1 of Candidatus Aenigmatarchaeota archaeon. Classification (GTDB taxonomy): domain Archaea; phylum Aenigmatarchaeota; class Aenigmatarchaeia; order Aenigmatarchaeales; family Aenigmatarchaeaceae; genus JBHIDO01. The sequence goes on along the minus strand of JBHIDO010000013.1, from coordinate 12,895 downwards.
AGAAGTTTTAAAATCAAATAAAAATATTTTAGCAACTTTAGGAAAAAACTATATAAAAGAATACAAAAAGTATGGAGAAATTATTTGGTTAACTAAGGAAAACTGGAATGAAACTTTAGAAAAGTTAAAAAAGATGATTTAATGGATAAAGAAATTTTAAATAAATATAAAAAAGCAGGGAAAATTGCTGCTCAAGTTTTAAAATATGGAGTTTACTTGATTAAAAAGGGTGAAAATCCTTTAGAAATTGCAGAAAAAATTGATAAAAAAATATTTGAATTAAAAGCAAAGCCAGCATTTCCTGTTAATATTTCTATTAATGATATATCTGCGCATTGGACTCCTCCTTTAAATGATAAAACTAGGATAAAGAAAACAGATTATGTTAAACTTGATATTGGGGTTCATGTTGATGGGTATATTGGTGATACAGCTTCAACAGTAAGGTTAGCTGGTAAAGATGATCTAATTATTTGTTCAGAAAAAATGTTAAAAACTGGTTTAGCATTATTTAAACCAGGAATAACAATTGGTGAAATTGGTGAAGCAATTGAAAATATTGCAAAAGAATTTGGATTTAATGCAATCAGAAATTTAACTGGCCATTCTTTAGGTAAATATGATTTGCATGCAGGAATGACAATTCCTAATATAAAAAATAATTCAAAATATCAACTTAGAGAAGGAGAAGTTTATGCTGTTGAGCCGTTCTGCACAACAGGTAATGGTTTTGTAAAAGATTCTGAACCAACATTAATTTTCAGATGGATAAGGGATCATCCTATTAGAAGTTTAGAAGGAAGAAAAATATTGGAATTAGCAAGGACAAAATATGAAAGATTGCCATTTGCAAAGAGGTGGATTCAGAAACAAATGTCACCAATAAGAGCTGATATTGCTTTAAAACAATTAATAAATGTAAATGCTCTCTATGGTTATGCTCCTTTGAAAGAAGTTTCAGAAAAACCTGTTGCACAATCAGAACATACTGTTATTGTTAAAGAAAAGCCAATTATAACAACTCTGCTAAAATAATTAATTGACCTACAAAATAACATGCAATTGCTGCAACAATTCCCATTATCAGATACTCTAATGAAAGTTTTTTCCAATTTCTTCTAGCTATCTTAGCAACAAAATATCCTAATAAAATCATCATTATAAATGCAATAATTACTCCTATTATTATTCCAAGATTTAATGGTAAAAATATTATTGGTATTATTGGTATTATGAAAGAAATAATAGTTGATACAAAACAATAAAGAGTTGATTTATAAACTTCTTTTTTACTATGAAACCTTTCTGTTTCTTCGGAAACATGAAATGCAGTAGAATTTGCAAACCCGTCAGCAATTGCAGTAATAACTATAGCAAGTAGAATTACTCCCTTATTAGGGTATGATAAACCAAATCCAATGAGCATTGCAGTAACCATTACTAGAGCTTCCATTATGCCAAAAGTTGCTCCCTGGATTCCCTCATGCTTCATTTCATCACAAAATTATTTAGAATCCAGCTAATAAAATTCTTAGCTATTTCTATTAACTTAGAAGAAGATTTAATCAAAAATCCTGTTATTCCTGGAGGAGAAGTAACATTAACCCTTGAAGTGATAGTTGTAGATGCACTTGGTCTTGATTCTTGAAATTCTATAAATGTAAAGCTAAGAATAATAGAAATTATTATCAAGATTGTTAAGAATTTCATAATAATATTTAGAAATATAAATTATTAAGCTTTTGGTGGGGGAGATTTTGGGGGAGCTTCTAATTTTCTTGGTTTGTATGTTGGTCTTCTCAACTCTCTTAATTTATTAAGTATTTCCCATCTGAAAATATAAATTAAAACACCTGCCATTAATCCTATTACTAAGACAATTCCTGTCCAATTGCTTGGCAATTCAAATGATGGAAATGCAAATCCTGTTGGTGGACCTGTTATTTCACCTTCTTCAGCTTCACCAGTTGCTGGGGTTACTGCTAAAGTGAAAATTCCTGTTGCAGTTTTTTCTTCTTCTGTAGCTGCCCTTGTTCCTTTAACTGTTATTGTAACATCATAGGTTCCTTCATCTGCATGTTCTGGTATTGTTAATGTTATTGTTCCTGTTAATACTTCATCAACATCAATTTTAGTTTTTGGAAAACTGGCTGAATACCAAGAAGCATCAATTCCTGATAAACTAATTTTTAGGTCTAATATTGTGTAGCCCATTGTGTTTGTTAATTTGAATGTTGATGTTCCTGATTCTCCTGCAGCTATTGAAACATCAGTTTCATTTGTTATTTTGAATTCAGGAGTTTCTTCTGGTCCTTGACTTGGGCCTGAAGGGCCTTCTTCTTCTTCAGATGTAATTGGACATGAATAATTATTAGAAACTTGTCCTAAGTTGTTTGCATTATCAATAGGATATAACCAATACCAATATTCACCTGGTGAAAGACCTGAATCGTGATAAGATGTATCAGAAGGCGTAGCTATATGTTCACCATTTCTATAAAGTTTGTAACCCTTTAAACCACTACCACCGCTATCTGTTGCATTACCCCAATGAAATTGTGCACCATCATTTATGTTACATTTGTCCCCTACAATAGGAGATGAAATTTCTGATGGATTTGCGGTATCAATTCCTAAAGTATGATTTGATGTATTAAAGGCACTATGATTTGATGTATCATTACACCAAACATTCCATGTATAATTTCCAAATGAATCCAATGTTATTGTAAAATTATTTGTTATATTATTATTAACTGTAGTTGTTGATATGTTAATTTTCCAAGTTTGATTTGTATTATTAGTTAAATATAAAGAACAATTAACAAATCCTCCAAGATCAAATGGCTTATAAGTAAAGTTCTGAGTTGTGTTACTACTCCAAATACCAGATAGTGGTGATTCTAATGTTACAGTTGGAGGTGTTGTGTCAACTATTGTAATACTAGTAATGTTATAATTTCTCCAGCCGTGATTATAATAAGAAGTACTGTTATCCGTTATATTACATATAATATTCAAATTACCAGGAGTAGGTATTGTTGTATTAAAAATAGCCCATCCTGTTGAATTTGTTTGATTGCTGCCTATTAATTCCGAATTAGATGGCGATGGCGTATTATTTTTGTAAAAACTCAATGTATAGTCTTGAAGAGTATCTGATGTATTAGAGTCTATTACTCTACATTGAAAAGTTAAATATTCAGTATCATTATGAGAACCTGTAGGATTATCACTTTCATTTATTTCAGACCAACCCCAAACAGTAAAATCTTTAGTAGAAGTAGAAAACTCAGCACCCGTAGAATTACTTACATAAATTATAGCAGAATGGGCTCCAAGATTCCAGTCTGTTTCAATTGATATTGTTTTATTTGTCCAATTATTATCTGGACAATTATTGGTTGGCCATATACAAATTGTTTCATTAATCCACTCATTTGTTTTATTTTGATAACTTATCCAAGAAGCATTTGGTGTTTCACTCCAGTTAGCATAAGCAAGAATAGTATCTCCTCTATGTGGATTTGTTTCATTAAAGTTTAAATTAACATCATAATTTATTGCAAAACTCGACAAAGTTAATATGAAAACAGCTAGAACAAGTGAAATTGCGAATAAATATTCTTTATTCATATACCCACTTTATAATTTTTCTTATAATAAATATTTAAATGTTTTTCTTTCTATTTAAACCTTTATAAAAAATAAATCCTGCAAATAAAACTGCCAGTAAATATAAAATTATTTGGAATCCAAAGTAAAGGAGCATTATAAAGCAGAAAAATACCCCTAAACCAGCTAAAACCGGAAATCTTCCTATATTAATCGGTGATTTAAACATTCTCCTCATTCTAGGTTTTTTATATCTTAATTTTATTAAAGATAAATTAACTATTAAAAATATTAAAAATGCACCGAAATTTGTCATTTCTGCTATTGTTCTGATATTTCCTATTAAAACAAAAAGCATTGCAACAATCATTGATAATAAAATAGCTAAATAAGGTGTTCTTCTTTTAAGATGAATCTTTGATAAATATTTTGGTAGAGATTTTTTATCAGCCATTCCATAAATCATACGAGATGTTACTATCAATAAAATTAAAACTGTATTTCCAGTTGCAAACAAAGCTATTATTGATAATAAAGATGATGATCCTGTCCATGCTTTTTCAGAAACAGCTGCTAATGGAGCAGATGATGCTCCTAATTCATTCCAAGGAATAACAGAAACCGAAGCAATTGAAACTAACATGTAAACTAGGGTTGTTATTATTAATGATATTATCAAAGCCTTGGGAATAACTTTTCTAGGTTTCCTAGTCTCTTCTGCAACATTGACCATATCTTCAAAACCAATATATGCAAAGAAAACTAAAATTGCAGCCATTAAAATTCCAGAAAATCCTTGTGGTGCTTCAAAATAATTAACACTTCCAAAATAATTTAATCCTAAAACTATTATTAATATCAAACCAGCAGCTTCTATTAATGTGAAAATAACATTAAATCTTGCAGACTCTTTGATTCCCCAGAAATTTAAAAAAGATAGAATTCCTATTAAAATAATTGCAGATAAAATTGGTGAAAATCCTGTTAATGAATAGAAATATCCACCAAACCCTAATGCAACAGTTGCAGCTGCAACAATTTCTACGAATATTATCAACCAACCAACTAGAAAAGATAATAGATTACTGTTAAATGCTTTTTTAGAATAAACATATTCTGCAGCTTCCTTTGGATACATTGTTCCTAATTCTGCATAACTTAAACCAGTAAATGCTGCAATAACTGCTCCAACAAAGAATGCTATCCATAGTGCATTTCCTGCAACTGCAGCAGCCTCTCCAATCAAAGCATAAATACCTGCTCCTAAGATAATTCCAACTCCATATATTGTTACTTCAAATAATCCAAGAGCTTTTTTTAGCTTTGGTTTTTCATGAGGAAGTCCTATTTGAGGCTTATAAGGCATAAATATAAGTATTCTAATTAAATAAAATAATTTATGCCACTTTATAAACTCTTAGGTAAAAAAGGTATTGATAAATTATCTGAAGATGAATTTAAAGAATATGTTGGCAACCTAGAAAAAGAATTAAATTATATTCATGAAAAAACTTCAAAAATAACTGATAATGGAATGAAAGTTTCAGAAATAGTTACAGAAGGTAAAAGAATAATTATTGCAAGCAAACCATGTGTTTGTAAATGTAAATAAAAGGAGATATCATGCCTCGTAAAAGATCTATTATTGCAGCAGCACCAATGGCAGAAATTCTAAAAAGTGCAGGAGCAGAACGTGTTAGTATTAAAGCTGCAAGAGCAATGGCTGAAATTGTAAAGGACTATGCATTTGAAATCGCAAAAGATGCAATTAAATTTGCAAATCATGCTGGAAGGAAAACTGTATTAAGAAAAGATATTGAACTAGCAAGAAAGAGGATATAAATGGTTTGGGTACCACTTTTCAAATTTGATGAAAAAATTTATGAAGGGTCTGATTGTCGTTTTAAAACAGAGGATATTGAGCATAAACATTTTACTTTAATAGTAGAAGATAATGAAACAAACGAATTAGGATTTTTAGAAGATACTTGTTGGGAAATATTAAAGGATTGGCAAAGAAGTGGTAATTTACAATCTTATTTAAAAGATTTTAAATCTTTAAAAAATAAATTTGCTGTTGAAGTTATTTCTAAAGGTATGCACCAAGAAGAAAGAGTTTTAAATCAAGAATATAAAGAATATGTGGAAATGGAATTAGATTATATAAGCGAGGGTTGTGAAAAATATTGGAAAGAATATAAAAAGAAAACAAAATTTGAGATTCATGAACTTGATGATAAAAGGGACTTATACTTACATATTGAATGGGCTAATGGTAGAAAAGCAGATATAATACACAGTATTTACGGTTCCTTAACTTCAAAAATACCTGAAGAATTGAGAAGGGTAGGGGGACAATATCATAGAAGAGCTTTCTTTAATACTAGGATAATACCTGATGGAAAATTAAAGCAAGTTTATTCTCATCAAAATGAAAAAGGTGAAATCATAATTAGTAGACATGCGAAACCAGTACCAGAAAGAGTATTGAAAGCTCACTCAGAACTTATTTTTGGTATTAGAGATTTTGTAATAGGTATGTATAACTCAATTAAGACATTTTAATTATACCCATTCTTAATAAAGCTTTATCAACCAATTCTTCTTCTATTTCTTTTACCATTTCATAAATTCCAATTTGTTTATCTATTTCATCTATACAAACTAAATTTCCATTACATTTTTTAATAATTTTTCTAAACTTTGTAAGTGAATCTTTTCCAAGTTCAATTCCTTTCCAAAATCCATATCGAGGTAGTGCAGAAACTCTTATTAAAGAATCTTTAGATTCAAGATAAACACAACTATCATTACTATTAGAATATTTAGTAAAATTTACATTATCTGAATATTTTTTGTCAAATTCTTTTCTTGTTAATATTTTCATAAAATCACTATTAATTAGAAGAATCAAAAACTATTTAAATCAACCTATATATCTTGTCTCATCAAGACTTGTTTTCTTTAAATTATCAACAGCTTTTTGATATTTCTTAAACATGTCAGCTGTTATTGAAGGTTTTATTTTCTTTATTGCTTTATCAAAATGTTTAGAATTAACTTCCTTAGATTTAATATTTTCCCTTAAAGAATAAAGAGCTGCCTCTCTAACCAAAGCCTCAATATCAGCTCCAGAATATCCTTCAGTTATTTTTGCAAGTTTCTTTATATCAACCCCTTTCAAAGGCATATTCTTTGTGTGAACCTTAAATATTTCTAGTCTTGCTTTTTCATCTGGTGATGGAACATATATTAATCTGTCAAATCTTCCTGGTCTTAACAATGCAGAATCAAGAATATCTGGCCTGTTTGTAGCTGCAAGTATTACAACATCTTTTAGTTCTTGCACTCCAGACATTTCTGTTAATAATTGTGAAACAACCTGCTCAGTAACCCTTGTTCCAATCTCAACCCCTCTTTTTGGAGCCAAAGCATCAATTTCATCTATAAATATAATGGAAGGTGCAACTTGTTTTGCTCTTCTAAAAACATTTCTTATCATTCTCTCTGATTCACCAACCCATTTACTAAATACTTCAGGACCATTAATTAATATAAAGTTTGCACCAGCCTCATTGGCAACAGCCTTTGCTAATAATGTTTTTCCACAACCAGGTGGTCCATACAATAAAATTCCTCTTGGTGGTTTAATTCCTATTCTTTCAAATGAATCTGGGTGTTTTAGAGGCCATTCAATTGCTTCTTTCATTCTTTTTTTAACATCTTCCAATCCTCCTACATCACTCCATTTAACTTTAGGAACTTCTATTAAAACTTCTCTCATTGCAGAAGGTTGCACCATTCTTAATGCATATTCAAAATCTTTTTTACTTACCCTTAGTTTTTCTAAAATTTCTTTAGGAATTGACTCACCTTCTTTTAATGCTGAAATTTCTGGCAATACTCTTCTCAATGCATGCATTGCAGCTTCTTTGGTTAAAGCAGAAATATCAGCCCCAACATAACCATAAGTTACATCAGCTAGTTCTTCTAAAGAAATGTCTTTTTCTAATGGCATATGACGAGTGTGAATTTGTAATATTTCTTTTCTTCCTTGTTTATTTGGAACACCAATCTCAATTTCCCTGTCAAATCTTCCTCCTCTTCTTAAAGCAGGGTCAACTGCATTTGGTCTGTTTGTTGCTGCAATAACAATGACCTTTCCTCTTGCCACTAACCCATCCATTTGTGTTAATAATGTAGATACAACTCTTCTTTCAACTTCTCCTGAAACTTCTTCCCTTTTTGGAGCTAATGCGTCGATTTCGTCAATAAATATAATAGATGGTGCATTCTTTTCTGCATCTTCAAATATTTTTCTTAGATTTTCTTCTGAATTATGAGCAAATATACCCCCAAACCCTGCTACAAAATTTTCTGTTGGACTAACTGAGATATCATAAACATATTGATATTTTTCTGAAACCTCTTCTACCTTTTCAACTCTGTCCCAATAAATATCATTATTTGCAATGTTTTGGAATTCTGGATATTCTATTAGAACTGAAGCTCCTATAGATAATGAATTTCCCCATGAACTCAATTCATTATTACTTAAAACTAAATTTCTAATGTTTTGTGTTATTGGAATTTGACGACTTCTTCTCCAGTTAATATTTTGCAAATATTTTCCAATATCCAAATTTTTAGAATTATTCATAAAACCTATCTCTTTAAATCTTTCTAGATTATCTGCTCCTGTAAAAACTATTCTTTGTTGGTTTCCATTTTCTCTTTTTCTTTCATAATTCTTAGCAACAATATCAAAATATAATAGTAAATACATTAAATCATCTGCAAGCATTTTACTTTCTGTTGATGCTTCTACTTGTAAAACTCCATGTTGATTTGGATAGATAGAACCATCACCACTAAAGTACCCGTGTAGAAACGCTGCTATTGTTCTCTTATTAAGATTAAAAACAAAATCAGGAATTCTTTTCCTACGTGCTCCACCTTCTAATTTAAATACATGTCTCATAATTTTGGCTAAAACAGTTGAGTTTATGTAAACATCTCTACCTCTTCCACTTTTCTTTTTATAAACAGTAACTTTTCCTAATAATTTTTCTAATAATTTTTTCACTTCTTCAATTTCACTATCGTTAATACTAACTCTGACTCCACTTTTGTCATTATAAGATCCTTCTGCAATCCACAAACCTAAGAAAGTAAGAAAATCTTCATTAAGTTCAAGTATAGCTGGTAGAGATTTGCCTTTTGTATGTATTCTAATTTTTTCTTTATCTAAATTAATATTTGTTATTTCAGCTAATTTCAAAAATTTAGAAATGCTAATACCCACATTTTTATTGATAACATCATACAAATATTTGTTACTATAACCTAGTATCCTTGCAACCTTTTTATGACCAATTTTCTTTACAGCATTTTTCACATATTCTTGAACATCCTTAACTTTCAGTCCGTAATCATTTTCTTTCAATTCACTTAATAAGTCAATTTTTTCTATATTCCCTAACAAAGGAATCTTTCTTGGAATTGCTATATAAGTTTTTTCTGGAATTATTTCTGAAGTCTTAATATTCTCGATTTTATTCCCATTTAATGTGAATAAAGAATGATAATCTGTAACCTTTATTTTTCTTCCACTTCTGGTTGTAACCTCTAAAATCTTAGACCTATTTTTATGCTTTATTAAATCAGTAACTTTTGAAAATTTTATTTTACCATCTTCATCAAAGGACAGAACCTTAATATCTTTGTTACCACTTTCTACAACACCTCCGATTTCCTTTCTTTTAACTAAATTATTTTCTAAAACTACTATTTTTTCATCATAGGGCAAAGATTGACCGTACCATTTACTCATCACCTCAGGACCTGCTAGTGAAATGAAATTTGCACCAGACTCATTTGCTACTGCTTTTGCTAAAAGGGTTTTACCAGTTCCTGGAGGACCATGTAGTAAAACTCCTTTTGGAGGTTCTACACCCAACCTTTCAAACAATTCTGGATGTTTTAGAGGAAGTTCTATCATTTCCCTAACCTTTTTTATTGATTCTTTTAGTCCTCCAATATCTTCGTAAGTAACTGTTGGAACCTTTGTTTCCTTTATATCAACAGCTTGTGGTAATAATTCTACCTCTGTCATATCAGTTATTTTAACTATACCATCAGGTTTTGTGTTTGTAACAATTAATCTGGTTTCTGTTCCTAGAGGAAGAAATACTTCTTGAATATCTATTCCGAAAACTGAGAAAATATCATTGTCTCTCCTTGATGTTTTAAAGACAGGGTTTGTAATAATAATGTCTCCCTTGTTCATTGGTCTCATGAAAAGATTTTGCCTTAACAAATTAGGAGAAATATGTAGCATCAAACCCCTTTGTGCAGGAGCTAATGTTACTGATCTTGCTTCTTTTACCTCTGCTCTTCTAACTGTAACTGGCTCTCCAATTGAGGCTTCACAATTTTTTCTTACTAGACCATCTATTCTAATTATGTTCAAACCAATATCAGCTGGATAAGACCTTATTGCAACAACACCAGTTTTTTTCTTTCCCTCAATTTCAATTATATCTCCTTCTTTAACTCCGAGTCTTTTCATTATATTTGCATCAATTCTAGCAATTCCTCTACCAAAATCTTGTCTTCCTGTTAATTCACCGACTTTAAGTTTTACTTCACTCATTTTATTTCAACTTCTTTTTCCTTTTTCTTAATTGTTTTCTTTGGTAATGTTATTTCCAATACACCATGTTCAAACTTTGCTCTAGCTTTTTCAGACTTAACTTCTTCTGGTAATGTCATTACTCTTCTTGCTGATCCAAAAGATCTCTCTTGTCTGAAGTAATTCTCATCTTTTTCTATAGATTCTTTTCTTTTTTCAGCAGAAATATCTACTGTTGTTGGTGTAACTTTTAGTTTAATTTCATCTTTCTTGAATCCTGGCAAGTCTGCTCTTAATATCAATTTATTTTTTGCATCAATAATATCAACTGGAAATGTTCCCATTGCAAACCTTATTCTAGGAAATCTAAATGGTCTTTCCCACATTTCTCTTATCATTTCATAAGGGTCTTCAAACCAAAATGGATATTTTTTCTTTTTTCTCATTCTATCTCCACCTCTCTTTCTAGTTTTTTTAAATCTTTATTATCTAACAAAACTGGAAATGTTTTTAATTCCAATTTATCTTCCCATTCTTCAAAAAATTCCATCATTTCTTTTAAATGTTGCATTGCTATAATAAAAACAGAATTATCAACCTTAATATGGGGAATAACATCTAACAATCCTTCCCTATAATATTTATATGTTCCAGAATTCTTTGTAACGGTTTGTTTTCTTCCATGCAATTCCCAGAAAAATCTGTTTCTTTCTGAAGCTGATTCAAATTTTTCTGGTTTAGTATCAAAACTAATCAATATTGCTGTTCCTTTTTTCTTTATCTTAATTCTCATGGTTAGTATATACATAAATAAAACTATTTAAAGCTAACGGTTTAAAGGTACTGTTAAGTCTTTAATTGACAGGTCTTCTTAAGAATAGTTGTTAACTATCGATTGATAAATTTCTAAAAATTTAAAACTGTTAAATTTCAATTGATTATTATGGTATGGTACACATGTAAAACCCCAACAATTAAAGAAGGTAGATTAAGACTCAGAAAGAATGAAAAATGTTTAAAGTGTGGTAAACAAATCCGTAAATTTTATAAAACTCAAAGTGGACAAATTTTAGAATTGAGAATTGCAAATGATTTTCACGAATGTCAAGGTTGTGGTGCTGGCATAGAAAGGGGTGAAGCATATTTTGGAATTACTGTAAAAACTGATGATTTTTTATTTCCAGAAAAATATACATGGGCATTGTGTTTAAATTGTTATCCAAGAAGAGGAATTTAATTACTATTTATTTCAAATTTATATTCAGGATATACCTGTTTATAGAACTCTACAAACTCTTTAGCTCTATTATAATCTTTAAATTCTGTTTTAGTTCCTAATTTCCTTTTAGGATCCTCAATTTCAATTCCATCTTTAAAAACTCTAACAATATAAAATTTATTAGAATCCTTATCACGAGTAATAATTATATCTTTCGTATCTTCTAAAGAATGACCATTATTTTGAAAGTTGACAGCAAGTTTAATTAACTCATTCCATCTATTACCACCGTCTAACCCAAGATCAATTCCTGATGCTTGGGCAGGCGTCAAACCATTTAAACTCATGTGAGGTCTTATGAAATTATAATAAGCAATAAAACCACCTAAAAGAGATCTTGTAGAATTAAATTCCCCAAAACCTCGCCTTGTTTTAGTCATTTCTCTTACAGTTCCTTGAAATCTTTCAATAGGATTATTATTGATTTTATCCCAAAATTTAACTAACCTCATATGTTTTGCTCTTGGATAACGCCAAAAGGTTTTTCTAATAGCTTTACGATATGCTGGTAAACCGTCAGTAACAATTGTTTTTAATTTATTTTTTGATTTCATATTTGTTTCCTTAAAAACCCCTTTAGCATCTGAAAGATAGCGTGCTTTTGACAAACGTGAAGAAGTAATAAACTTAGTTTTTCTATCCATAACATTCCATATCCAAGTCCACTTTCCATTAATATTAACCATCATTTCGTCTGCATGGATAGTATCAGAATTATCAATTTTTAATTTATCTGTATATTCTTTGATTAACTTAGAATATTTTCGGATCCAATTCAGGATTGTGACATGGGTAACATTTACATTATGAACTTGTTTTAAATGATCTTGAATTCTACGAAGCGAAACATTTTTGAAATATAGATCTAAAGCTGTGGTAATTATTAAACCTTTATGTTTCATCTTAGAAAAAGTAGTATTCTCGGAAAATATTTTCTTACAAGATTTACACATATAAATTTGAGTTTTTCCTTTCTTATTTTTTCTAAATCCATATTTTACAACTTTTTCATTTTTACAATATCTACATTTAATTTTCATTAGAAAACACCTTTTGTATACGTTTCCAAAGCATGTAAGTTATTTTCAAATCTCTTTTGTTATATTCAATAATTTGACTTATGTATCCCTTTTCAAAGAGTTTAGAAATACTATCTGGTAATGGATATTTGCCAGCCCCAAATAAAAATTCTGCCCATTCATTCAGAGTTCCAGGTTTGTTAGTACTCCATACCTTTTTAACTGATTTCATTATGTGCATAAGGTCTATATAGTTAGCATGAAAGAATCCATTTGAAATTATGTTATATTTTAAACATCTTGCAAAAATAAAACGTATGTCGAATAGAATATTATATCCTATTATTT
>JBHIDO010000012.1:0-17195 GCA_046760145.1 Candidatus Aenigmatarchaeota archaeon | reverse complement strand
CTTTGACTGTTGGAGGCCTATCAGACGGATCTTCTTGTACAGCTGCTAGCCAATGTACAGGAGGATATTGTGTACATAATATATGTAGGTCCTCTGCAACATATTGTGGAGATAATTATTGTGACGGAGGAGAGGTTGGTTCTTGTGTCGCTGACTGTGGTGCAGTTGAAGCAAAAACTTGGGTAGAAACAGAAAGAGGAAAAGCAAGCATAACAATTCCAACAATTGCAGCAAGTAGTATGGCAACTGTAGAAATTGAAAAAACAGAAGATTTAGCAATGAGACAAATTAGTATATCTGTTGCTAACAAGGTTAACTCGGTTGCAATTAAGATTGAGAAATTAGATGCTAAACCAGCAGAATTAGAAAAACCAACAGACAAGGTTTATCATTATATTGAAGTTACCAAAGCAAATATAATGGATAATGATATAAACAATGTAAAGTTCCAGTTTGCTGTTGATAAATCATGGTTAAATGAAAATAATATTGATCCATCAAGAGTTGGTTTGAATAGGTGGACCCCAACACCTTCAATATCAGGATCATTTATTGGTTTCTTAAATAATTTATTCTCAATAACAGGATTTGCTATAGTTGAGCCTGGTGAGTGGAACAAATTAACAACTACAAAGGTTTCTGAAACAACAGATGAAATAATTTATGAAGCAGAATCACCAGGTTTGTCATTCTTTTCTATAGTTGGTGAAACAGTAGCAGTTGTTCCAACAGCACCACCAACAGCACCAACAATACCTCCAACAGATTATACATGGATCTGGATAATTATTATAATAATTATAATAGGAGGAGGATATTGGTACTTTAAATTAAAGAAACCTTCTAAGTGAGATTTAAATATACAAATTAACAATAAATTATTCATGGCAGATTGGAGAGCAATAGGTTTTTGGTTAATAGGAACAATTCTAATTTTCTTTGGTTCATTAATAGCTGGAAGTGTTGAACCAGAAGCCTTAGGAGCAACAACAGTATCAGTTATTTTAGCATATATCATAGCATTTGTTATGATATTGATAGGTGGAATGTTCTGGATATCAACAGCTGTTATCCAGGTAGAAGAATAATCATAAAACTTGAGTTTTTCTAAATTCAAAAAATCTAATTGGATAAGTTTTACTAACTTCTTTTTTTATTTTACTTTGGATTTTTCCATCAATCATTTCTTTAACAAATTCTTCTGTCTTCATTTTACTTAGCTCATTAATTATTTTTTCTCTTACTAATTTCCTTATTTCAGTTTTAAGAGTTCTTGACACCCTTCTATTAGAAATAACAATTGATTTCACCCTCATCTTTTCATCTTTAAGATTTATTATATCATTTGTATCGATTCGAGTTGTTCTTTTTTGAACAATTCTAGCAATAAAATCTCTTGTACAATTATGACCAAAAAACTTTGTAATGGCTTTATTATCTTGAACTTCTTTAACCTTAAAAAATAGAATTATGTAATATTTACTTGTATCTCCTGTTATGTCCATTAGGCTTGCTTCTACAACTCTATTTATTAAATTTTTTGGATCCATAGATATAGTTTCACCAATAACAAAATCACCAAAAAATTTTGGTGCTACAATTTTATACCAATCTTTACCTTTCAATTTCGAAGCCATGAGAATTAAATACAATCTATATCTTTATAAATTTTTCTTTTAGAAGATTGTCACATATTTTTATAAATTCTTCTTCTGTTCCCTTTGGAATAGTACAACCAGCAGCTTCTCTATGACCTCCTCCTTTTCCTCCACACATTCTTGCAGCTTCTGATATTATTTTATTTATGTCAATATCTCTTGATCTTGCCGAAACCTTTATTCCATCTTCTGCATCTGCAAGTCCTATTATTGATTTTTCAGAATTCTTGAATATCATTGAAACAATTGTTCCTATTAAATTTTCATGAATATTATCTTTTGCTATGATATAAGTTGCAAAATCAGATTGTTTTATACTTTCTGGGTTATTTTCTAACCATCTCATGTAATTAGCAATTAATCTTTTATAACCTTTTAACAATCCTCTAGCATTTCCTAAGAATTTTTTATTTCCTAAACAGACAGCAATTCCTGTTGCTGCTTCACCCATTCTACCACAAGCATTAAGTAAAGTAGCAAATTCTCTTGCATCTTGCAATTCATCAGGATAATTTCTCAAAGTCCAGATATCACTGAAAATCCTCTCTTTATCAAATTTACCATGATTCTCTTTTACGATTGCATCAGCAAGCTTTTTCTTCTCATCTTCATCCAGATCATTAAGGGTTCTCCATTTTCCATTTTTCTGAGATTTTATTCCTAGTTCTGCTAAAAACTGAATTGCTTTTGATTGATCAATGTCAAGTAGACCTGAAAATCCTAAAGTCTGATGCAAAGGTCTAGAAAGTCTACCAAAAAGGTTTAACCCTCTTTCCATCTCTACAAATGGACTTTCAAATATTTTTGAGTTAGCAGAATAAGCATAATCACCAATTGTTCCAACAATTGCCAAAGGGGCCAAACTATTATTTTCAAAAATTTCTCTTACTAATAAATAAGTTGTTCCTGCACCAGAAAGATTTATTTCTAATAATTCAGGATTTATATGAATTATTCTTTCAGATTCTGAACCTACTATATCATGATGATCAGTTATTATAATATCACAATTTAATTCCTTGATTTCTTCTAAATAGCTAGAACCAATATCAGCAAACAATACTAATTCCGGATTTCTTAATTTTAAATCTTTTATTAAATTTGAATTTATTTTTTTAACAACTGTTATTTGGAAGTCTTTATTTAAATACAACAGAGATGATGTTAACATTGCAGCACTAGTTATTCCATCAGCATCATAATGAGAAACAACTTGTATTACACTTTCTGTTGATTTAATTTTTTCAACAGCCCTTTTTATTAAACTAATAAACTCTTTCATTATGAAGATATAGAAGAACTATTTTATATTTATTTTGCTGTTTGAACAATCAGTTTTGCTCTTTCTGGATCATACTTCCAATCTTTAGGAAGTTTTTTAGATTTAATATAATATTTTACTAATTTTCTAATTCTACTTTCTAATAGTTCTAAACCTCTCTTAGAAGACTTATCTTTTTTATTTTTTGCTAAATGCTCTCTTAAGTTAACAGCTTTTCTTAATAAATTTAATAAATCTTCTGGAATTGTTGGTAACATATCATTTTCTTCTAATATTTTCATAATAGTTTTTCCTGTAACATCTCTTACAGAAGGAATACCATATTGGTCTCGTAGAATTCTTCCTATATCAGCAGTTTTTAAACCATCTCTAGATAATTTAATAACTAGTCTTTCAACTTCCTTTTTCTTATATTCAACCCATTTTGCTGGAACCAATGGTCTTTTGCTCCTTGATTTACCTCTTTTTCTAGCATACATTCTTGCCATTATTACACCTTTTCTTCTTTAGGTTTTTCCAACTCTTTCTCTTCTGACTTTACCTCTTTAATTTCTTCTTTTGGTTCTGGCTCTTTCTTTTCTTTTTTAACTTCAAGTTTTTCTTTAACTTCAATTTTTATTTCTTTTCTAAAAAATTGAGAAATCATGTAAATAATGATTCCAACCATAAATAATAAGGCACCAAAAACAGCGATAAATACTGTTCCTTGTACAAATGCTCCTATAAATAGTCCTCCGGATATCATTATTGCTGATAAAATAATTACCCAGTAACTTAACTTTTCTAGATTCATCTTCTCACATACCTTCCTCTTTTCTCTATATTATCTAATGTATTTAAAACTTTTTTCCAATTAGTATTTGTTTCTTTATAACCCTTAATAAAGCTTTTCCAAATTTGATTTAAGAATTTAAAGTGAGTTGATTTTAATGCTTCTTTGAATAAAGCTAAGTCTACTCCTTGATCTTCTAACCTTTGGGAAAATTCTCCTAGTCCAAAATCTATGAAAAATATTTTTTCTTTATAAATCATGTTTGATGTTGTTAGATCTCCGTGAATGATTCCATGTTTATGAAGTAATCCAGTAGATTTACCAATTTCTCTTGATAGTTTAATTCTGTTTTCATTATTAGTTTTATTTAAAAGTTCTTTTAATCTTTCTCCTTCTATAAAATCCATTATTATTTTGAATTCATTTTCATTTACAGAAATGATCCTAGGCGTAGGAACATTGCACCTTCTAGCTTCTGATAATAATTTTGATTCTTTCTTGGTTCGAGTTTTTCTTATAGATTTGTCTAATTCTTTTATTCTATATCCTTTTTTGATTCTTTCTTTAACCAAGTAATTATCCTTTAGATAAAGGATTGCTTCAGCACCACGTTTGATAATTTTCATAAAATTCACTATGGTGGGCGAGACCGGATTTGAACCGGTGACCTCCACGTTATCAGCTTCGCCTCATCAAAAATGAAGTGGCGCTCTACCAGGCTAAGCGTCGGGATGTAAAAAACATTTACCCGCCCAGTAATAGTGGTTCTCGCCCATGCGATAAAATATTATTTTAATGCTTTTAAATATACATTATGCTTATATCAGCTACATCAGATTTAGACATATTTAATGGAAAGACTGAAGAATTTTGGAAATATATGAAAAATGCTAAAAAACCAGACTTATTATTACTAGCAGGAGACATAACTGTTTATTCGAGATTAGAAGATTATAAAACGTTTCTGAAATTAGTTGAAAGAAAAAAATGGAAATGTCCAATTATAGGAATTTTTGGTAATAGAGAATTTCAACAAGATTTCAATAAATTCAGAAAATTAAAACAAATAAAATTTCTAAATGATGAAAAAATTATTTTGAAAATAAAAGATAAAAACATAGGAATAGTAGGGACTAGAGGTTCTCTAGATAAGCCAACTTGGTGGCAATTAAAGAATGTTAGAGGAATAAGGAAAATTTATTTGGATAGAATTAAAAAGATAGAAAGATTATTAAGAGAATTAAAAACAGATATAAGAATTCTTTTAATGCATTATGCTCCTACCTATAAAACCCTAGAAGGAGAAGATCCAAAGGTTTATGGTAGTTTGGGTTGTGAAAAATTTGAGCAAGTTGTAATCAATACAAAACCTAATTTTGTGATACATGGACATGCACACTATGGAATTCCTAAAGCAAATTTAGATTCTATTCCAATTCATAATGTTTGCGTATCGGTTAATAAAAAAATAGTTGAAATAAAGGTATGATAATGAATAAAAAACAAAAATTAGAAGGGTTGAGAAAAGAAATTGAAAAATGTAAAGAGTGTAAAAGATTTAAAAAAGGAAAATTAGTTTTTGGAGAAGGAAATGTTAATTCTAAGATAATGTTTTTAGGCGAAGCCCCTGGAAAAGAAGAAGCAAAAACAGGAAGACCATTTGTTGGAAGATCAGGAAAATTCTTAACAAAAATGTTAAAATCAATTGGAATTGATAGAAAAAATGTTTACATTACTTCTCCAGTTAAATATTATCCAGGTAAAAGAGCGCCAAACAAAAAGGAAATTCAAGCAGGATTAAAACACACTTTAAAACAAATAGAGATTATCAAACCTAAGATAATTGTTTTATTAGGAAATGTTGCCTTAAAATTTATTTTAGATAAAAATTTAACAATCTCTAAGGTTCATGGTAAAATAATAAAAAGAAAAGGAATCACATACATTCCTACATTTCATCCATCTGCTGCTATGAGATTCCCAAAAATAAAGATTAAAATGATTAAAGACTTTAAAAAACTAAAAAGATTAAAAGTTTAATATACAATTCAATAAAGATAGTTATGGAAAAAATATATGATCCTAAAAAAATTGAACCCAAAATTCAGGAGCTTTGGGAAAAGAATAAAATATTTAGATTTGATTCTAAATCAAAAAAACCTGTCTTTACAATAGATACTCCACCACCAACAATTTCTGGAACTCTTCATATGGGTCATGCAATGCATTATACCCAATTTGAATTTATTGCAAGATTTAAAAGAATGAAAGGTTTTAATGTTTTCTTTCCAATCGGTTGGGATGACAATGGTCAACCAACCGAGAGATTCATAGAAAAAGAACATAACATAGATCTTGACAAAGTTTCAAAATCAGAATTCATAAAAATAGTAAAAAGAGAAATAAAGAAAGTAGAAGAAAATTATAAAAAAGATTTAATGACACTTGGACATTCTTATGATTGGAGTTTATTATATAGAACAATAGAAGATAATTGTGCAAGAAATTCTCAATTAAGTTTTGTAGATTTATTTAAAAAGAATTTAGTTTATAGAAGTGAGGAACCAACAATTTGGTGTGTAAGTTGTAGAACTGCTTTGTCACAAGCAGATGTTGAAGATAAGCATAGAACAACTCAGTTATTTTACATAGATTTCGAACTAGAAAACAAAGAAAAAATTTCTATTGCAACTACTCGTCCAGAATTATTACCTGCTTGCGTGGGAATATTTGTTAATCCTAATGATACAAGATATAGGAAATTAATTGGAAAGAAAGCAATTGTTCCGATATTTAATCAGAAAGTTCCTATTATGCAAGACGATAAAGTTGATCCAGAGTTTGGAACAGGAATTGTTATGATTTGTACCTTTGGAGATAAAACAGATATAGAATGGTGGAAAATCCATAAACTTCCATTTAAAATTGTAATAACAAAAGATGGGAAATTGAATGAAAATGCTGGTAAATATAAAGGATTAAAACTTGAACAAGCAAAAAAGGAAATAGTAAAGGATTTAGAAAAAATAGGAGTTTTAAAGAAAAAAGAAAATCTTGAACAAACCGTTGGAACTTGTTGGAGGTGTCATAATCCTGTTGAATTTATAATAACAAAACAATGGTTTATCAAAATAATTGAAAACAAAGATAAATTAATAGAACAAGGAAGAAAAATCAAATGGTATCCAGAATATTATAGAAAGCGTTATGAGGATTGGATTAACAATTTAAGTTGGGATTGGTTAATTTCTAGGCAAAGACATCATGGAATTCCAATACCTGTTTGGTATTGTAAGAAATGTGATAATGTAATAATTCCTGATGAGAAAGACTTGCCAATTGATCCAGAAACTCATAAACCAAAAAAGAAATGTAAGTGTG
The DNA here is from genome assembly GCA_046760145.1 of Candidatus Aenigmatarchaeota archaeon. Taxonomy (GTDB): domain Archaea; phylum Aenigmatarchaeota; class Aenigmatarchaeia; order Aenigmatarchaeales; family Aenigmatarchaeaceae; genus JBHIDO01. The sequence goes on along the minus strand of JBHIDO010000012.1, from coordinate 10,102 downwards.
GTTCTGATGAATTTGTTCCGGAAAAAGATGTTTTTGATACGTGGATGACATCAAGTCTAACTCCTCAAATAGCTTTGGGTTGGGCAGAAAATGATGAAATGTTTAAAAAATATTTTCCTGAAAATCTAAGACCACAAGGTCATGATATAATTAGAACATGGGCATTTTATACAATAGTAAAAGCTTTTTATCACTTTAATGAAATTCCTTGGAAAGATATAATGATAAGTGGTCATGCTTTGGATCCTAAGGGAAAAGCTATGCATAAATCTTTAGGAAATGTTATTGAACCAACAGATATTATTGAAAAATATGGTACTGATGCTTTGAGATTCTGGGCCGCCTCAGCAAAATTAGGAGAAGATTTACCATTTCAGGAAAAAGATGTTGTAACAGGAAGAAAATTATTTACAAAACTTTGGAATGCATCTAGATTTGTTATTTCAAATCTCAAAGATTATAAAAATGTTAAGCCTAAAGAATTAAAAACAATTGATAAATGGATTTTAAACAAATTATTTAACATAATAAAAGAATCAACAGATGCATTTGAAAGATATGAATATTCAATTCCTAAAACAATAACTGAAAATTTCTTTTGGCATGATTTCTGTGACAATTATCTTGAGATTGTTAAGTATAGATTATATAATCCAGATGGAACAGAAGATGCAGCAAAATATACACTTTATCAAACTTTATTATCAATTTTAAAATTATTTGCACCAATCATACCACATATAACCGAAGAGATATATCAAAAGTTTTTCAAGAAAGAAATTTCAATTCACATCTCAAAGTGGCCTGAAATTGATAAAAATTTAATTGATAAAAATGCTGAAGAGATAGGAGATATGGCAGTTGCAATTATTTCTGTTTTAAGGCAATACAAAAGTAATAAGGGGTTGCCATTGAATGCAGAATTGAAAAAAGTTGATATTGAATGTGTTGAAAGTATTAAAAAACAATTGAAAAATGTTTTAGATGATATAAAAGGAGCAATGAGAATTAAAGAAATAAGTTTTGGAAAGGGAGAAATTCCAGTAGAAGGTTATAACATTAAACTAAGAGTTTATTGATTGTCGATTTTGAATATACTTTAAGTACTGTGAAAATTAATTCTTATTATGAAGAAAAGGTTTGATGTAATAAAAAAGGGTATACCTCAACTTGGATTATATGGTTCAAAACCTGATGAAGCACGTTCAATTAATGATAAAAATCTTGTAGATGTAACAAAAGAACTTTCTGAAGATGATTTTGAATACGGAATCACAATTAGTTATTTGATGAGAAAAAAAGCTGCAACAGCATAATATTTAAAGTATTAATAGAAATCTTGTTCTGGTGAAATTATGGTGGAAGAATCAATTTACAAATTAAAAAAATTACTAAAAGAATTAAGTAGTATTAAAGGAAGACATACAGAATTGGTTAGTGTTTATGTTCCTTCTGGTTATAGTCTTAATGAAATAATGACTCAAATTAGAAATGAACAAGGAACAGCTATCAACATAAAATCTAAATCAACTAGAAAGAATGTTTTAGGAGCATTAGAAAAAATACTCCAACATTTGAAAATATATAAACAAACGCCTGAGAATGGTTTAGCTGTTTTTGCAGGAAATATTTCTGAGCAAGAAGGTATTTCTGATATAAAATTATGGGCAGTTGAACCTCCAGAACCTTTAAAAACTAAGTTATATTGGTGTGATCAAAGGTTTGAGTTAGAACCGTTAAGAGAGATGATTGCTGAAAAAGAATTATATGGATTAGTAGTTATGGATAATAGAGAAGCTTCTATTGGATTATTAAAGGGAAAGAAAATTAATTTGTTAAGAAGATTAGAGTCAATTGTTCCTGGAAAAACATCAAAAGGAGGTCAATCTGCTCAAAGATATGAAAGAGTTAGAGAAGGTCTAATAGCTGATTTTTATAAAAAAATATCTGATACAATAAGAGAATTAATTCCTAAAAATGTTAAAGGAATTATTTTGGGAGGTCCTGGCCCTGCTAAAAACGAATTTTATGAAAAGGGATATTTACAAACAGATATTAAAAATCAAATTTTAGGAATTAAGAATATTGGTTATACTGATGAACATGGTCTAGAAGAACTTGTTCAGAAATCACAAGATTTATTAGCAGAAGCATCAGTTGCCAAAGAAAAGGCTTTGGTTCAGAGATTTTTTGAAGAATTACAAAAAGATTCTGGTTTAGTGACATATGGATTTGATTCTGTTTTGAAAGCACTAGAAAGAGGAGCAGTTGAAATAATTCTAATTTCTGAAGATTTAGAACACAAGGGGAAAGATGTTGCAGAAACTCTGGAAAAACCAGCAAAAAAATATGGAGCAATTATAGAGATAATTTCTAAGGATACTAGAGAAGGAGAACAATTATTTGAATTAGGAGGAATAGCTGCATTATTAAGGTATAAAATAGAATAAAAAAAGAAAAAGGTTATAAAAGCTCGACATGGTCAGCAGCATGCTTCAAAGAAACAGCTAAACCGGGTGAAACAGAGATCAACAAAGCAATTTTACCCTTTTCTTTAACTTTTTGCAATAGGGTTAAAAAATCTGCATCTCTTGTTGCTAAAGCAATTATCTCAATCTCTGGATTATATAGTGCTTCCATAGCATGAACAGCTATTGTGACATCAACATCTGTTTTTTGCTCTGGATCACCTAAAGCAATCACTGATTCAAGGCCTTCATTTGCAACAGCTTCTATTAATTTTTCTGATGCGAATTGATTTAGAAAAACCTTTCCTATTATAATTCTTCCATATTTTTCTACTCTTCTTCTTAGATCCCTTAAATTTAGATTAAATTCTTTTCTAATCATATTCGGACCATCAACAAAAAATGCTATCTTTGATTTTTCACCGAATTTCTTTCGTATCTTTTCAAAACCACTTTTAACGCCTCTCAAAACCACAAAATCACCTATATATTTAATAGGACTACTATATTTAAACATTAAGAATTATAACAGTGTTATATAGATAATTTGAAGAAATTTATAGCATTTTTTCCACACTGATTCCAAACTTGTTCAAAAGAGGTCTTCTTAATATCAGCTATTTTCTCAGCTACAAGTTTTATAGTTAAAGAATCATTTCTTTTTTTAATTTCTTTTCCCAATGTTTCTGGGTTTAGCCAAGGTGCATCAGTTTCTAATAATAATTTTTCTATAGGAGTATCTCTAACAACCTTTTTATGTTTCTTACTCATTAGTATGATAGCATTTACAGATATAAGCCATCCATTGTCAATAACTCTTTTTGTTAATTGATTTGCTCCAAACATGTGCATTAAAACATTTTTAGCATTATTATTTTCTAAAATTTCTATGCAATCTTCTTCTGAGTTTCTAGAGTGAATTACAATTGGTTTTCCTAATTCTTTTGCCAAATTAATCATTTTTATAAATAATTCTTTTTGTTTTTCTCTCCATGATTTTTCTTTAATATACCAAAAATCTAAACCTGTCTCACCAATTCCAACTATTTTATCTTTATTTTTCTTTATTAATTTAATAAAATCATCAATTTTGTTTTTAGAAATTTCTTTTACATATTCAGGATGAATACTACAAGTTGTAAATACAAAATTTTTATATTTTTCAACCATTTTTATTGTTAAATCAAAATAATTAGGGTGTGCACAAGAAGTTATAATAGCTTTTAATTCTTTTTTACATCTTTCAATAACATCATCTCTATCATTATCATAATCTTTTTGTTCCAAATGACAATGTACATCTATCATTCTTTCTTTCTCCTCTTTTTAGAATATTTCCATTGAGATTTTTTTGCACCCCAAGGTTTTTTCTTACCCATAGAAGCATATTTATTTAAATACTTATTAATATTTATGAAAATCATACTTGATGCGAATTTTTTGGTTGATGCAGTTAGATATAAGGTAGATATTTTCGACCAATTAAAAGGAAATAAATTGTATGTTTTGGACTCAATAATATTTGAATTAGAAAAAATAACTGAAAGAAGGACTAAAGAATCAACTTTAGCAAGAATTGCTCTAGAATTAATAAAAAGAAAAGCTAAAATAATAAAGACAAATAAAAAAACTGCTGATCCATTTTTAATTAAATATTCAAAAAAAGGATATGCAATTGCAACCCATGATAAAGTTCTTAAAAATAAGTTAAAGAAAATTGGAGCAAAAGTTATATACATAAGACAAAAAAAATATGTGTTTATATGACATATAGAAGTGGTGTTTGCGTAATAGTATATAAGAATAATAAATTTTTAATATTTCATAGAATTCAGAATTGGAGAGGTTGGGAATTTTTAAAAGGAGGAATAAGAAAAGGTGAAACTGAAAGAAAATGTTTACTCAGAGAATTAAGAGAAGAAACCGGAAATACAAAATTCAAAATAATCAAAACTCCTTATTTTTTCAAATATAAATGGAAAAAGAGTTATATAAAGGATAATATGAAATTTACAGGGATGAAGCAAAGATTGTATTTGGCAAAATTTATAGGAAATAAAAAAGTTAAGGTTGATAAAACAGAACATGATAAATTTAAGTGGGCAACTAAGAGAGAAGTTTTGAAGTTAATTACCCATAATAATCATAAAAAGGCTTTTAAATATGTGCTAAAGAATTATTTTAAGTGATATTATGTATCAGATTGTTACATTAGAGGATGAGATTGCTGTTCCTCCTATAAAATTTAATTTAAAGGTTGAGGATGCTATTAAGGAGTCTATAGAAGAAAAATATGAAGGAAGGATTGATACAGAAATTGGAGTCATATTAGCTGTAAAAGAAATTAATGATATTGGAGAAGGTAGGGTTTTACCAGGAGACCCTTCTATTCACTATCCAGTTAAATTCAAGGTTTTGACATGGATGCCTAAAGAGCATGAGATTGTTGAAGGGCAAGTAGTAGATATAACAGAATTTGGGGCATTTGTAAGGGCTGGTGCTTTGGATGGTTTGGTTCATGTTTCACAAATTATGGATGATTATGTTTCATATGATGAAAAGAATGCACAATTAGTTGGAAAACAGTCTCATAGAATTCTAAAAGAAGGAGACAAAGTAAGGGCAAGAATAATTTCTATTAGTTTTAAGGAACAATCAAAGTTAGGATTAACAATGCGTCAACCTTTATTAGGAGCAATAAGGTGGATGGAGCAAAAGGAAAAGAAACCAAGACTTGAAAAAAAGAAAGGAAAAAAGAAGAAAAAGTGATTAGATGCCAGAAAGAGCATGCAAAACCTGTAGAAGATTAATAAAAGGGAATGTTTGTCCTGTTTGTAAAAGTTCTGATTTAACAAGAAATTGGAGAGGAATTCTAGTTGTAGTGGATGTAGATTCTGAAATTGCTAAAGAAGCAGGAATAACTGCTCCTGGAAAATATGCTATAAAGGTTAAATAACTATTTTTTCTTGTGATGTATTATCAAAAGAATAATTCCACCTATTAGAAATGCAATTCCAAAATATATTTGTTGTTGTAATCCACTATAAACATAACCAGTTATTGCTTGAATATATGTATCTTGTGGTAATGTAATTAGATTTGGAATAAATCCTATTATGAAACAGGAGATAGCTACTGATATGAAATTATGTCCTAGTGTATACAAAGGAGATTTTGAAGCAAAGAATATAAGACCTACAAAAATAACAGAAAGTATTATTAATGGTATGAAAAATGTTTTTAAAAAGTTTGCAAATTCATTGAAATTTGTGTTAAGAATTTGTTGATTATAAATATCATCTATGCCTTTATCTACTAATTCTTCAGTTTTACTTGCTCCTTCTCTTCTACATTCATCGAGACATATTGTTTTTTCTGTTTCGTTAAAGGGTGCGCATGTTTGATTACACCCTTCTTCTATGACAGAAGGAATTAATTCAGTTCTTATGAAGTTTTTTAAATTTTCTTTATCAACAACATCTTTCATTGTATAAGAAGTAATTGCTGATACAGATGATACTACAAATAATGATGATAAAAAGAAAACTGCTAGGCTTCGTAAAAACGTCATATTAATATATATTTAGTTATATAATAAATTACCATGAAATTTAAAATAATCAAAGAAAAGAAAAATCCTTTATTGAAGAGGAAAGAATTATTGATATCCTTAGATTATAATGGAGCAACTGTAAGCAAGGCAGAACTACAAAAAATACTAGCTGAACATTTTAAAGTTAATATGGAGAATCTAGAAGTAAGTAAAATATTATCTGAAGTTGGTTTACCAAAAGGAAAGGCATGGATTAAAATATGGGAAGAAAAGAAAGTTCCTATTTATTCAGAAATAAAGAAAGAAAAAAAGAGAAAGGTAGAAAAAGAACCAGAAGAAAGAAAACCCAAAAAAGAAGAAGAGATGATTAAAGAAAAACCATCTAAACCAGAGAAAAAAGAAGAGCAACCAGAAGTAAAGAAAGAACCTGAAAAAGAGAAAGAAGGTGAAGAAGTTGGGAAAAAAGAGGAAAGCAAAGGAAAGGAAAGGGAAGAAGCCAAAGAGCAAGAGCAAGCATAGAAATGTTAAAATATGGAAAAAATTTAGAGAAGGAAAAGCTCTTGGGAAAATTTGTCCTAGATGTGGTCCTGGAGTTTTTTTAGCAGAACATAGTAATAGAATTACTTGTGGGAAATGTGGTTATTCTGAAATTAAATTAAAGAAATAATTTAGTGGGGTTATGAGACGTAAGTTATCTAAAGTTGGTTATTTGAGTAAGTGGAAAAATTATTGGAAAAAGACAAAGATTAGCCCATTTTATTTGCTATTTTTCTTATTCTAATTCCTACATTCTTCTATAGTTTAATTACTGGAGAAGGTTTAGTTTCTACAATAAATACAGCTTATGGTTTATCTATTGTTATTTTACTTTCTTTTATTGTAGATAATTTGAAGATAGGAAAAAAATATTGATAAATATCTGGTTTAGAATTTATTTGGTAGCTAATTTGTTGATTATAATTATAACATTTTATTTTATAGCACATTATTTAGTTTTTGGAACATTTCCTTTTATTAAAGTCATTTTTGTTTTAATAAACTTCTACTTAATAAAAAGATTCTTCTCTAGGGATGCTAAAAGTTCCTTTAACCGAATAATTAAGAGTAAGTATTTTCAAATTTTATTTATAATTATAAATATAAATATTTGCTATAAATTTTATAATTTTTATGCTTTAGATGTGCCTGGAATTAGAATTGATTCTTTAACCTTTAATGAAAAAAATAATACTTATACAATTTTAGCTACTCTAGGTGTATTGGGAAAGATAGAAAATGTTGAGTGGATAGTAACTCCACCTAATTTTCAAGGTACAAACTGTATGGATTTATTTCTTAAGAATCTCTATATTGACAGAATTGAAACTACTCCTGTAGATGGCAAATTTGATTCTTCTGTAGAAAATATTAAAATTATTGCTAACGCTTCTAAAATAAATTTATCAGAACCTTATTGGATGTGTTTAAAAATTGAGGATTCAACTGGAATCAATTTGTTTTTGACGTCTTTAATTCATTATACTTAATAGGGTACAATTATGATTCTTTTACATATTAAATAAATTTGTTAACTCTAATAATTATTATTAAGTGTGTGTATGAAAGTTTTATCAATTAATTCGACGCGTGGGGGAAAATTTATTGGACCTTGGGTAAAGGTTCCAGAAAAAATTAAAAATTATAATGATATCAAATTTGTATTAAAACAATTAAAACCTTTATCAAAGGCTTTTAAGAGAGCTAAAATTTTTAATGTAAATGATTTAGATATTATAAAGGTACAAACATTTGCTTATTTTTTAGGCGTAATGGTAGGCGATGCGAGTAAAGATGGTATAAAGAGAAAATCACGAATAACGAGAAGAATTGGTTTAACACTTACTAAAAGACATGCTTCAAATGAAAGATTTGGTGAATTTGTTTCTTTTTGTGCAAATTGTTTAGGATTAAGAATGAACAGAATAAAAGATACGCCTAAAGGAAAAAGAAACACACATCCATTTTTTAGGTGGAGCTCTCAATCTTCGTCTTTGTTAGAATGGATATTTACGATATGTTTGGGGCTAGCTACAGATCAACTTACCACTTATAGTCCCATAAAAGCAGACTGGTTATTAAATACGCCTAAAAATTTTAGAGTGTGGTTTCTTCAGGGGCTTGCAGATTCTGACGGTTATGTAGATTTTAATTCTTTTCAGGCTGGAATCATATCACAGCCTAACACATATTTAATAAGAAATATTATAGAAAGTTTAGATATTAGAAATTCTACAAAAGTACTTAGAGAGGGTAATTTAGAGGCTGTAATAATCTCTATAGAAGATGCTTACAAAATTCCATTATTCAACCCTTTAGTTAATAATTATAGATACATACAGATGAAAAAACTTGCTACTGCACAAAAATTACATTGGCATATGTCAGAGGAATTAAGTAATAAAATTAAAGAATACTTATATTCTGGTCTTCGAGGTACATCTTTGATTAAAAAACTTTTAGAAACTGAAAATATAAGAGTTAGAGCTAAAGCTATAAGAAGATTGGAAAAGAGTTTAAAGAGTGAGTTAAATGGATAGGAAAAATAAATTAATATGCCTTGGCATCGAAAGTACTGCTCTAGTTTAACTGCAGAAATACTTTCGGTATAGGTATTGTAAAGGGTAAGGAAGTTCTAGCTAATATAAAATCTGTTTATGAACCAAAGAAAGGAGGAATTCATCCTAGAGAAGCTGCAGAGCATCACTCAAATAATATAGAGGATTTAATAAAAAAGGTTCCTAAAGATTTTGATTTAATTGCATTTTCTCAAGGACCTGGTTTACCACAATGTTTAAAGATTGGTGCAGCTGTTGCAAGAACATTGGCATTGAAGTATAATAAACCATTAATTGGGGTAAATCATTGTATTGCTCATATTGAGATTGGAAAATTAACTACAAATTCGAAAGATCCTGTTACGCTTTATGTTTCTGGTGGAAATACACAGATTCTTGCATTTGTTGAAGGAAGGTATAGATGTTTTGGTGAAACATTAGATATTGCAATTGGAAATGCATTAGATACATTTGCAAGAGCAGCTAAATTAAAACATCCTGGAGGTCCTAAAATAGAGGAATTAGCAAAGAAAGGAAAATATATTTCATTACCATATGTTGTAAAGGGAATGGATCTTTCATTTACAGGAATAGTAACAGAAGCAATTAAGAAATTAAAAAACCATAAACTAGAAGATGTTTGTTTTTCTTTACAAGAAACATGTTTTGCAATGTTGACAGAAGTTGTTGAAAGAGCAGTTGCACATACTGATAAGGAAGAAGTTTTATTAACTGGTGGAGTTGCTGCAAATAAAAGATTGCAAGAAATGTTAAGTATTATGTGCAAGGAAAGGGGAGCAAAATTTTATGTTGTACCTAGAGAATATTCTGGAGATAATGGAGCCCAAATAGGAGTTTTGGGACTTTTAATGTATAATGCAGGATATAAATGTTTAAGTTTGGAAGAAACTAAAATAAAACCTAAGTGGCGCACAGATGACGTGGACATTCCGTACATTAAATCCTGAACTTATTTATCTATTTGAAGCTCTAAAAGTAGAAGGATACTGGTCTCTAAAACATAGAGAAGCAAGTATTCAGAATAAAAATATACCTTTTTTAAGGAATATTGAAAGGATATTAAAGAATTATAATATCAAATCTTCAAAAAGATTGCTAATAAAAATTAAACCTAAATATCAAAAATTTTCTAGGAATGATATTAAAATTGTTACAAATAAAAGGGAAATAAAACCACGTATAGAATATAGCCCATTTGATAACAGCAAGAAAATTGTTTTTAATTTACCATACCATCTTTATCAAAAAATTTCTTTAGTTATTAAAAATAAAATAACTACTATCACTGTGAAAATAGGATCTGAGATTATTAAGATAAATTGTAAATATAAATCATTTGGTTATATTGAATTAAGAATTAATAATATTAAATTTATCAGATTTATTGATAATTATGCTGGTGAAAGAAGATCAAATAAAATAAGATTAAATAATTTCATTCTGAAGATAAGATAAGGATTTCTCTC
>JBHIDO010000011.1:0-17542 GCA_046760145.1 Candidatus Aenigmatarchaeota archaeon | reverse complement strand
CTTCTTAAGAAATTTCTTTAAAACAACTTCTAAATTAGGAATACCAATCTCTTGCAATTCATAACTAACTCTAGCAGCAGGTTTATTGATATTTAATAATCTTCTTAGATCAACTGGTGTTCCAATTAAAACTGAATCACAATTAACTGAATTTATGGTTTGTTCTAATTCTCTGATCTGTCTTTTAGAATATCCCATTGCAGGTAAAGCAGACCCTAAACTAGGATATTTTTGATAAGTATCTTTTATTGATCCAACAGCCTCGTTTCTAGGATTTACTATGAATGCTCCTAAACTTTTTGCTTTGATTGTAGCTGCTCCATAAGTTAAACCACCATGAGTTAATGTTGGCCCATCTTCTATTACTAAAACTCTTTTACCTTTTATCAAATTAGGTTTGTCAACAGAAATTGGCATACCAGCCTTAATAATAGTTGCTTTAGGATTAACAGATTTTACATTCTTTATCACAGTTTGAACATCAACTGGATTTGCAGTATCAATTTTATTTGCAATTACAACATCAGCCATTCTCAAATTAGCTTCACCAGGATAATATAATAATTCATGACCAGGTCTATTGCAATCAGCAACTACAATGTGTAAATCTGGTTTAATGAATGGTAAATCATTATTCCCACCATCCCAAACCAAAACATTAGCTTCTCTTTGTGCTTGCTTTAAAACTTTTTCATAATCAACTCCAGCATAAACTATTGTTCCATTTTTAATATGAGGTTCATATTCTTCTTTTTCTTCAATGGTTGTTGCATATTTTTTTAAATCTGCTAAGGTCTCATATCTTTCAACAATCTCCTTTTTCAAGGGTCCATATGCCATAGGATGTCTAACCACAACAACCTTTTTTCCTAAATTTTTTAAAATTGAAACAACTTTCCTAGATGTGGGTGATTTACCTGCCCCTGTTCTTACTGCACAAATAGAAATAACAGGTTTTCTGCATTTTAACATAGTTGTCTTTGGTCCCATTAATTTGAAATCAGCTCCACTTGCTAAAACTATTGATGCTTTATGCATAACTTCTTCATATGATAAATCAGAATAAGCTAAAACTACTTCATCAACTCTATGTTTTTTAATAATTTTGGGGAGATATTTTTCCAAATAAATAGGGATTCCTTTTGGATATCCTCTCCCAGCTAATTTCCTAGGATAAACCCTACCAGCTATTCCTGGAATTTGCTCTGCTGTAAAAGCTACTACCTTGTATCTTTTATTATCCCTGAAGAACACGTTGAAGTTATGGAATACGCGGACCAAAAGTATAAACTTAAGATCAATCGCGTCCTGCTGCACCCATTATAACTACTTTTCTTTTTTTCACATTTTATCACCTAAAATTTCAATTAATCTTTTTCCTTTTCTTGTTAATGAATAAAATATATGATAAGGACCTCCTTTATTAGGAATTCTTTCCAACCATATAACATAAATTTATAAACTTTGGTATAAAAGCTTTATCAGATTGATATGCTATCAGATAAGCAATTAATTGATTTAATGATATCAGAACCGTCTTGGGAAGATGTTATAGTAAAGATAGTTGCAGAAGAACAAATGGACCCTTGGAATATTGATATTATTAGACTTGCAGATACTTTTTACAATTATTTTCAACAAATGCAAACCCTTGATCTAAGAGTTCCTGCAAGATTTATTTTAATAACAGCAATTCTATTGAGAATGAAATCAGATATCCTAGCTCCTAAAAAAGAAAAGTTATTGATTCCGGAATCTGAAAAAGAAGAAGATGAAATGCTAAGAATATTAGCAGCTGTTCCCCCATTGCAACCTCCTATTAAAAGAATTCCTCTAAGAAACGTAACAATGAATGAATTAATAACAGCATTAAGAAAGGCATTTGAGGTTCGGGAAAGAAGAAAGGAAAGAAGGAGAAGAGTAAGACGAGCAGTTGCAAATGCAATGCCTTTAGAAATTGAAGAAGATATAACTGAAAGAATTAATAAATTGTTATCACAAATTCAAACAGCATTATCGGAATTAGATAACATAGAATTTTCAAGATTAGTTAAATCCTGGAAAAGGGATGAAATTGTTGAAGCATTAGTTCCATTATTACATCTATCACAAGATGGAAACATAACAATAGAACAGCCAGAATTATTTAAAGAAATATTTGTGAGGTTAAGAAATGAAAATTAAAGAACTTAAGCCGGCAATAGAAGCAGCATTGTTTATGACAAATGAACCTATTTCTATTGAGAGATTATCAAAATTATTTAGAAAAGATAGTGAAAAAATAAAAGAAATTATTCAAGAATTAAAACAAGAATATGAAAATGAAGATCATGGAATTCATGTTTTAGAAACAAGTCAAGGTTTTCAAATAAGGGTAAAAACAGAATTTGCTCCTATGGTCAGGGGTTTAACTCCTTATCAAGATTTAGGAAGAGGGTTGTTAAGGGTTTTAGCATTGGTTGCATATAAACAACCAATTACTCAGGCTGAAATTGTTAAGGTTATTGGAAATAGAACATATGAATATGTGAGAAAACTTGAAGAAAGAGGTTTAATAAAAACTCAAAAATGTTCTCGAACAAAAGCTTTAATTGCAACAAAGGGATTTGCAAATTATTTTGGATTAGAAAAGCCAGAAGATATTAAAAAGTTCTTTGAAGAAATGAGTGAAGAATAATCAATCTATCCACTCCGTAGTTAGTTCAAACTCTTTTTCTGTAGAGTTAATAGGTTCCCCTAAACTTCCTGAAATAGCATCTAGTTCTTCTACATAAATACCTGGTCCTATGAAACTAAATGACCAATAAAATTTGACTTTATATTCACCTTCATGTGCAAGTATTCCAGCGTATTCATCTCCTTCTCCAATGTAATAAACTCTATTCCAAGAAAGTTTTACACTCTCTCCAGGCTCTAGTTCATAAACAATTGGTATAGGAGCACCACAAACATCACATGGAAGTATTGTTTCTAAAAATTTCCATCCATTATTTTGGTATTTAAAAATCTGATAAGTATAGTATCTTTTATAATATATGTTCTTATTAAAATTATTTTGTATATTGAATTCGACATCGCGTCCAATATCATTAACAGTTAGTGTTACATTACCATATGTTTCAGGTTCTTGGGTTTCATTGTCATATATTACAGGAGGTTGTTCTTGAACACAACCACTAATTAAAACTATCGCTATTAAAGCAGTTATTGTTATTCCAGTTGTAAGTTTTTTCATAGTAATCATTTTATTTTATAAAATAAAAAGGAGAAGGTTAACTTCTCCAAAATGGTTCAACTCCTTGAGTTTGCTCTAGAGGAGCTGTTTGTGTTGGTTCTACACATCCTACTGTTCTTGTAAAGAATGGTAGGAATGGTATGATTGGTTCTTCATAACATGGGACTGGTTGTGGTGGTATTGGTTTTGGATAACCGTATGGTTCAAATGTTATGAAGTAATTTCTAAACAAACCAGTTATTGTAGCTGTGCCATGATTTTCCTGTACAAAGATTAACAAATCTTCACCCCTATATGTCATAGCCTTTACAATCCATGTATCCCCATAATTTATAATGTCAACTAATCTAAGTTCATGGATTTCTCCACCAACCAAGAAATATATCTGATCTTCACCATACGAATAAATTCTTAATAACATTACTGATTCCCTTTGTAGTGAAAATCTATCATATGCTGTTCCTTTATACATTTCAATATGTGATCTTGGATAATAAGGTGGAACAGGTCTTACAGCTACTCCTTGAGCTTCTGATATCAATTTTTCTGCGTTGGCTTCCATTGCCATTTCTTTGTTTTCTGCTATACCTGTTTTTTGCAATGATATTAAGCTAATTGCAAGTATTGTTGCTATTAATACTATTGCTATTCCTTTTTTCATTCTATCACCTAATTGATAAATGTCAGAAAATAGTTTTATAAGGTAACTATTTTGTTAGGTTTTGACCGAATAAAAAATTTATATTTATAAATTATTAGGTGGAAATCTAATTATGGAAATTGATAAGAAAACTATCAAGGCTTTGGCAACAGAAAGTAGATTAAACATTTTGAAAGCTTTAGCTAAAAGAAGAAAAATGCCTTCTGAATTATCAAAAGAATTAGGATTAGCTCCATCAACTATAATAGAACATTTGAATATTTTAGAAAAGGCTGATCTAGTTGAAAGAAAAGAAACAGGAAGAAAATGGATTTATTATGAGTTAACTGAGAAAGGAATAAATTTAATAAAACCAAAATTTCCTGTTCAATTTGTTGTTGTATTATCAATAGGTGTAATTTTAATGATATTTGGTTCTATGAATCTAACTTATACAAGTTTTCTATCATATAATTATCCTATTATAACGATAGAAAGGACTATAACTGAAACAAGAGAAGCTCCAATGGCTCCTATGGGAACAGGAGTTGTAGAAAATGAAACAATAACAAATAAAACTAGTTATGAGACTGGTTATATAGAAATTCAATCAATTAATTGGTTAAGTCTAATAATCATAATAGTTGGAGTGATTTTCATAACAGTAAGTTCTATAAAATTAATTAAACGTTAATCTTTATTACCCTCTAGTCATAGATAATATATTTTTAAAGATTAAAGATTAATAATAGCCTATGTCACCAGATGTTGAATTTAATGAAGAGGTTATTCTTAATTACTTTTTTACAAACAAAGATAAACCAATATTTGCAATGAAAAATATGCCTCCCTCATTACAGAATTATATGTATGTTGGGGTTAGCAGATTTCCTGATATGAGAAAAAGATTTCTAAAAATACTTAAAGACAAGAACATCTTAGATGATGTTGCTGAAATAATAAAACAAAATCAACCTGTTGATGATGTGCTAGAAAATGTTATTCAGTTTGCAGCTGAAAGGAATAAAGATTTATATTTTAATATGAAACATGGATCAAGTGCTGAGGGTGCAAGTGTATTTGTGGTTTCAGAAAAAAATCCAATCTATGCAACCGAAATTCAACAAGATTTTTACTTTCCAAAAACTACAATGGAATTTTCTACAAGATATGCCAAAAGATTTGATATTGATCATGTTTACTGGGATCCAGTTTTAATGAATTCTGAATTTGCAGACGAAATAAAATCTAGTTTTAGAAGAAATTTTGAAATTTATAAAAAAGGTTTTGATATAATTCAGCAACTCATAATTGAAAGAAAAGAACAAGGTGATTTAACTACTAAGGTTTCAACATTAGATACTATAAGGTTTATCATACCTACAGCAGCTTATACAACAATTATCTTGGGGGGAAATAGTCGAGCTGTTATAGAACACTTTACTAAATTATTAGGTAGTGAAGATAACTTTACAAAGGATTATGCTCAAAAATCATTAGAGGAATTTTCAAAGGTAATACCAGGATTTTTTGAAAATTTGAAGCCATATCAATATGTAATAGAAAGAAACAAAAGATTAAAAGACTATGCTCAATCATTATTTAAAGGAAAATTTGAACCGGTAAAAACTGATGTTCAATTATTTTATGAGTATCCTATGGAAGAAGTTGCACTAACCCAGATATTATATCCATTCTGCAATGTTCCATTTCAAGAAATATATGATACTGTTTCTGATTTCAATGATAATGAGAGAAAAGAAATATTTGATTTAGCAAACTTGGGAAGAGAAAATAGAAAAAATCCAATAAGAGGTTTTGAAACTAGACATTTAATTTATGAAATAGAATCACCCTTTGGTTTATGGAAAGATTTCAAGAGGAATAGAATGAACCTCAGATTTCATCAAGATATGAGAGGTCTAGCAGGTTTCTATACACCACCTTTAATTAAAGAATCTTCGATAGCTAAAGAATACGAAGAAGCTCAGAAAACTACTTCTGATCTTGTTGAAAGGGTTTATCAGAAATTTGGAGGTTTATCAAGAGCAGTAGCTTCACAAGGTTCAAACAAAAGATATTTATTAACAATGGGACCAAGACAATTAACAGTATTAGGCGAATTAAGAACAATTGGAGAAGGAGATAAAGGCTATAGAATAATAGCAAGTAAAATGATTAGTTTAGCAAAAGAAAGAAATCCAAGATTATTTAATCATATAAAGGATAATTATAAGGGTGAATAAATGGATTTAGATTTCCTTAAAAAAACAGACCCAGAAATATTTGATTTAGTTAAAAAAGAACTTGAAAGACAAAGAAATGGTTTACAATTAATTTCTGCTGAAAATCACGCTAGCATAGCAATAATGGAAGCAGCAGGAACCTGGCTAACAAACAAATATTCTGAAGGATATCCAGGAAAAAAATATTATGGTGGTAATCAATTTATAGATATAATTGAAACTATTGCAATTGAAAGGGCAAAGAAATTGTTTAACATGGAACATGCAAATGTTCAACCCAATTCTGGTTCACCTGCTAATATGGCTTGTTATTATGCTTTTATGGAATTAGGAGACAAATTCATGAGTTTGAACCTGACCAATGGTGGTCATCTAACTCATGGTCACCCTGTTAATTTTTCAGGCAAATGGTACAAACCTTGTTTCTATGATATTGAACCTGACACATATTTAATAGATTATGACAAGCTTAGGAAACAAGCTGAAAAAGAGAAACCAAAATTAATACTTGCTGGATTCACGGTTTATCCTAGAGAAGTTAAATTTAAAGAAATAGCAGAGATTGCAAAAGATGTTGGTGCATACTTTATGGCTGATATATCTCATACTGCTGGATTAGTTGTAACCGGAAATCACATATCACCTGCACCAGAAGCAGATGTAATAATGACTACAACGCATAAAACACTGCGTGGACCAAGAAGTGCTGTGATTCTTTGTAAAAATGAATATGCAAAAAAGATTGACAGAGCTGTATTTCCTGGACTACAAGGCGGACCATTAAATCATATAATTGCTGCAAAAGCTGTTTGTTTTAAAGAAGCAATGACACCTGAGTTTAAAAATTATCAAGATCAGATTGTTAAAAATGCTAGAGTATTAGCTAAAACCTTAGTGGATAATGGTTTTAATCTGATAACAGGAGGGACTGATACTCATACCATGTTAGGAGATGTTACACCATTTGGATTATCCGGAAGAGAGGCTCAAGATCTTCTTGAATCAGTTGGAATTTATGTAAATAAAAATATGATACCATTTGATAAAAGAAAACCAATGGATCCTAGTGGTCTTAGAATAGGAGTACCACCTGTCACAACAAGGGGAATGAAAGAAAGTGAAATGAAATTAATTGGTGAAATGATAATTGAAGTGTTAAAAAATAAAGATAATGAAGCTGTGAAAAATTCTGTAAAAGAACGTGTATTAGAATTATGTAATAAATTCCCGTTGTATCCAGAAATAGAAATTTAAATTCTTAATTTATTATCAACAATTTTTCTAATACTCTCAAAAACCTCTTCCTTTCTTCTATTACCATCTATGATAAAAACATTTGGAAAATAATCTTTTAACGAGAGATAAGTTTTTCTCACATGCTCTAATTTTTCTTTTTGTTCAAACAATTCAAGATGAAATCTTGTTTTTGCTATCCTTTCTAAACAAACTTCAGGAGGAGTATCTATAATAAAGGTTAAATCCGGTTTTCTGAATTTAGAATTTATATATTTTAAAAATTCCATGTCACCATCTAAAGAACCAAAGGCTAGCGTGGAAAATATGTAACGATCAGATATAACAATTTTTCCTTCTTTTAAAGCTGGTTCTATTTCGTTAACCAAATGGTGTGCCCTGTCTGCTGCAAATAATAATTGTAAACCTTCTGGTGAGGTTTTAGCTTCTTTTCTTAAAAAGGATTTTATTAAACCACCAATCATTGCATCTGTTTGTTCCTTTGTTAATAGGACGGACTTATTTTTACTAACCAAATAATCTCTAAGCATTATAGCTTGAGTTGATAAACCTGAACCATCCAAACCTTCGAAAACAATAAACTTACCTAGCATGAAAGAATAAATTAAATTCTATATTCTTATAGTTTTCTATTTTAAAAAAATGTGGGCCCGCCAGGATTTGAACCTGGGTCTGGCGCTCCCAAGGCACCGATGCTAGACCAAGCTACACCACGAGCCCGTATTTGATTTTATAGAATTAGAGTATTTAAATAAATTATATTTCGATCTTTTCTAAATCATCCAAAGTTATTTTATCTTCTTGTATATCACATGATTGACACCAAAAAGTATATAATGATCTGTCCGGAACTTCTTGGCCACATTCTTTACAAACAATTTTATAATAATCTAATAATCTCTTTTTAGTTTCAGAGTAACAGCTTTCTTTTAATTCAAAAGAAAAATGTTTATAGAGCGGATCTCCAGAACCATCATCAATTACAGTATTACTAAAGGGTTTTATAGTTACATATTTACTTTCATTTTTTGGCATTAAAAGAATAGGTTAGAAAAATATTTATATTGGAGCCCTGGAGGGGGATCGAACCCCTGACCTTTACCTATTTGTGAGCTCATACCAAGGTTTAGCGGATTTGATCAAAATGATTAAAATCTAACGCTCTTCCAGCTGAGCTACCAGGGCAATTTTACTAAGATGTTTTTTATTTGAAGACCCTATTGTTCTCATCCATTTATCCATTTGTTTATATCCATATATTTCTAAATGATATATATCGTTTCTTTTTTCTCTTCTACAATAAACATTAAAACCTAAAGACTGAATTACTTGCTTTAATTGTAAAAATAATTTTTTACTTTTAGTTGTAATTCATATCCTTGGGTAAAGTTGTTTATATATTTTTCTTTTATCTAAATAAACAAAACCATCCGTATCGAATATGCCTCTAATTACATTTGTAATATATTTTGAATTATATAAATCCTGTGGAATTTCAATTATATCTGATTTCTTTCCCATTGGTAAATTTAAGTTCAAGAAAAAAGTATTCATAACTTTAGAATGTATTATCAATCTTAAAGCACCGCTATGAAATTTAAATATTGGATTGATTCTGAAATATTTTTCAGATATGGTGGCTAAATATCGAAGATATTGTTTATCAAATTTTTTATGACCTACGAATTCCATATGATTATGACTATCATTATAAACATTGTAAAAACCATCTCCTATAAATGCTCCAACTAATTCTGCTAATTCTTCATTCATAGAATCACTTTTTTCCTTTAAGTTTGGGGACCCTAATAGTGTATTTACATTTTCCACATTTAACAGAAAATGGTCTTTTCCATTCCTGTCGAATATAATCATAGTAACCACATTTTGGACATATGTATTCAACATGAGCTTGACTCTCCCCCTTTATAACAAGAACTCTAATTTTACCATTGTTACTAAGTCTTCTTAAAGTATGGTAAGTACAATCACTTGGTTTCAACTTTCTATCAGTTATTATGTTTCCTATCTTTTCAAACATAAATAAAAATTAAATATCCAAGTATTTAAATTATTCCCACCAAAAAAGCTATAATTGCTATAAACATGGCTATTTTCATCATTCTTTGAGATTTCTTAACAGAAATAAATAATAAAAAGCATGAAATTATGAAAATAATGTCAGCTATTAAAACAATGTAAATATAATAAATATTCAATAATCCGAATAAGTATGGTAAAATACTAAATATTAGTGCAAATATTATGAAGAATATTGCAACATAACTTGCAAAATTCTTTCCTAATAAAATTGGTAGTGTTTTTGCTTTTTGTTTGATATCACCCTTCATGTCTTCAATATCTTTTGCTATTTCTCTAGATGTGTTAGAAGAGAAGGCCATTATAAATAATAGCAAAATCAAGGCTGTTATTTTTTCAGTTAAAAGGCTAGCAAATAAAAATGATGATGCAACCAACCAGCTTACAAAAAAATTACCTATCAAGACCACTTTCTTTAATCTCCAAGAATATATTATGGTTATAAACGTATTAAACAAAGCAAATAAAAACATATAGAAATTTAATAAAAATGCTAAAGCATTTGCTATTACAAATAAAGCAATTATATAATATAATGCATTTTTTCTAGAAATTCTTCCAGAAGGTATTGGTCTTTTGGGTCTGTTTATTTTATCGATTTTATAGTCAAAATAATCATTGATTGTCATTCCTGCTCCTGAAACAAGAAAAACAACTATTGATGCTAGAATTATTTGATAAGGGTTATAGAAACCAACTAGTATTGCTGTCACAATAACAGCAAAAACAGCTATAAAACCATTCAAAGGTCTTAAAATTTCTAAATAAGGATTCATATTTTCCTCTCTTGTGATTTATTTACAATCCAAATATGTTTATTACCTTCATTCGTTTTTATTTTATTTAAAAATTCAAATTCTTGTAATCTATTTAGATGTTCTATTACAGTTGACCAATCTTTGTTAAGTTTATCTCGTATTATACTAGAAGTATTATAATTTCTTCTAACTAACTGTAAAGTTTTGTATAGGGTTCGTCTTTTAATCTTTTCTTCTAACTCCCTTTTCTTTTCAGGGTGAAAGAAGTTTATTTCTTCATAAAACTTCAAGGTGTTAAAAAAAACGTTATGATTACTGCCATTACCAATGTATAAATCGTAGATAGTATTCTCATTACCAATTATCCTAGATTCTATTTTAAATTTTGTTAACAGTAATTTCCTAACTCCTCTTAAAAAATTTAAAGATTTAGATGTTAACTTCGGAGGACCATTTTTAACACAACCGTCTGTATCAAATAATGCTCTGACATAAACCTTTTGATGAAGTTTTGGGAGTTGATAAATTATTTTTGGAACTTTAACTTCTCTAGATAAGCCCTTTATTCCAAAGATCTCTTCAAGTACCACTTGAACTACCTTCGGTATAAAATAGTCTGTCTTTCGTTCGTATTTTAATTTTATATTAAATTGATTTCTAAGCAAATAATTGACTCTTGATATGATTATAGAATTTCCATTATAAAATCTACAAACTTTAAGAACTGAACCATCTCCAGATAAATAACCATAAAGTTCGCATAGTTCTGGACTTATAGTAATATTGAAAGAAATATCTACTAATTTAGAATGTCCAGATCTTAATTTTATTTTACTAAAAGCTCTTTCAAGAAATTTTTTACTTATGTTTGATGAATTTTCATAAATTATTTTAAATCTTAGAAGGTTGATAGAATGCCTAAAAATTTGCATTTTTAGTTTATTCTTTTTAATAATACTCTTAAGAGCTATCTCTTGCTTATTTGTTAAAGATATACTTAAATATGGATGAATGAAATCTATTATTTTCATATTTTTCTTTCCTTAGATTTGGGACGAAGGCCCTTATAGTGACATTTTCTACATTTTATTTTTTTTAGTCTAACTTTTTGAGGGTCTGCTCTAATCTTTGCATTACATTTCATACAAATAAAGACTCTATCGTAAATTCTTTTTGTTACTGCTTCGATTTTTTGTTTTGGCATACTATCACTTATGTTTAATAAATATTTAAGCTATAAAAATAGCTATAAGTAAGATTGCATATAAAACTTCTGCTATAATATCTAAATAGGGTAAATATTTTCTATATTTTTTAAAAAGTTTATGTCCAACAACTATCATAGATCTAGCAGGTAAAATAAGAACTAATGAAACTAAAATAATAGTAAAAATTTGTATTAAACTTTCACTTACTATCTTTCCACTTTGGTTTATTCTAGACCACAAATAGAAAATAGTAAATATTATAAGAAAACCATCTAGAAGCAATGTAAGTTTTTTAGATTTTTTTCTATATATTGATGAAAATATTAGCACAATAAAAGAAATCACAGCAAACAGCATTATTGGAACTGATTTTGTAAAAATTAAAAATAAAGCTATAGGAATAAATCCTAAAAAAGAACCAACTATCAAATACCAAATATATAATGTTTGTTTATCTTTGGGCATAATATCATTACATAGACCTTAATATTTCTATTCTTTTATCAATAGGAGGATGGGTAGCAAATAAAGAATCTAAAGGACTATGACTTGGGTCAATGAAAAATAAATGAGAAATAGCTTCGCTAACTTTCATTTTTCCCTTATTATATTTCTTAAGTTTTTTCAAAGCATTTGCTAATCCTGGAGGATATCTTGTTAATTCTGCACCACCTGCATCAGCTAAGTATTCTCTTCTTCTTGAGATTGCTGCCTGAACCAATCTAGTAGCTATTGGAGCAATTATTGCAAATAGAATTGCTATTAATATGATCCAGCCTCCTTTTCTAGAACTTCTAACTCTAAACCCTCTCAAAAACATATAACTTATTATAGCTGCTAATCCAACCAAAACAGCTACAAGAGTTGCAAATCTTATGTCATAATTTCTTATATGAGACATTTCGTGTCCAATCACTCCTTCTAATTCACTTCTGTTTAATTTTTCTATTAAACCTGTCGTAACAGCTATAGAAGCATGCTTAGGATCTTTACCGGTTGCAAATGCATTAAGTTCTTTATTTTCAATAACATAAACTTTTGGTTTTGGTATACCAGCAGCTATTGCCAAACCTTCAACAGTATCTATCAAATATCTGTGTTTTCTTTCATCAGCTGGCTTTGCATTAACAGCTTTTAAAACAACTTTGTCTCCATGATTGTAAGAATAATAAATATGAGAAATTATCAAAATAAATCCAATTATTACCAGAATAATAGATAATCCAGGAGCAAGAGCCAAAGAAATAACGTAAACAAGTAAGGTAAGTATAAGGAAAACAAAAATAACTAAAAATAGAGAATTCCTTTTATTTCTTTGAATTTGGTCGAAAAGACTTACTTTCATTTAGAATCTCACTTTAACAGGTTTTCTTTCTGCTTCTGAAATAGCTAAATATGGTTTTTGTTTGATTCTTCCCATAAGAGAAGCAAACCATCTACCCGGAATTGTAGATATCATATTATTGTAAATCAATGTAGAATCATTGTAAAATTGTCTTGAATAAGCAATTTTATTTTCAATTCCTTCTAATTGTTCTTGCAAGAGCTTGAAATTTTCACTTGCCCTTAATTTAGGATAATTCTCAGCTATAGCAAACAATGTTTTCAAAACTTCTCCTAGTTTAGCTCCTGCTCTTAATCTTTTCTGAGGACCCCTTGCTTTTAACATTTCTGTTCTTGCCCTTGCTACCTGAAGAAATATTTTTCTTTCATGCTTTACATATGCTTTAACTGTTTCAACTAAATTTGGAACTAGATCTGCTCTTTTCTTTAACTGAACATCTATCTGAGACCATGCATTATCAATTCTGTTTGAAAGAACAATTATCCTGTTAATATAGTAGACCACTATAATTGCTAGTACTATTATTATTCCTAGTCCAATCCATATCCAAACCATAAAACCACTTTATCTCTAATACTTATAAATTTTTTACTATCTCTTTTATAATGTTATCAATACCTTTATTTGTAGTGTCTATCTCATAAACTTTCTTGTGAAGTTGTTTTGCTTCATAAGATATCAAACCAATTAATTCTGCTTCATAATTTTCTCTTATTTTTTCTTTGTTCCATTTTTTATTTTTTAATCTTTTCTTTAATACTTCTGGCTTACATCTAAGAACAATAACAACATCAATTAATCTTTGAGGCAAATAGTGTGATAAATGACTATCAATTATAACATTATCTTTTATGATTTTTCTAACAAACTTATTCAATTTCTTTATATCAACAATATAGGATTTTCTTTTTCTGTCGTAATCGTCATAAACTTTTTCTTTTTTTATCAATTTATTTAAATCTATCAATTCATATCCTAGCTTTTTAGCTAGTTTTTTAGATAATTTAGTTTTACCTGTTCCAGGGGTCCCTGTTAGAGCTATTCTCATTAAACCACTTTATTTAAATTTATTAACCCATACTAATATATTACGGTGATATTTTGTATACAATCTGGACAGAAAAATACAGGCCTGAAGAATTTAAAGAAGTTGTGGGACAAAAGCATGTAGTGAAAACAATAAGTTCTTTTGTTAGAACAAAGGAATTACCTCATTTATTATTCGCAGGTCCAGCTGGATCTGGAAAATCAACCATAGCTCTAATAATAGCTAAAAAATTATTTGGAAAAAGATGGAGACAAAACTTTTTAGAAATGAATGCATCTGACACAAGAGGTATAGATGTTATTCGAGGTCAAGTTAAGAATTTTGCAAGAACAAAATCAATAGCAGATGTTCCATATAAAATAATATTTCTAGACGAAGCAGACTCCTTAACAAAAGAAGCCCAGAATGCCTTGAGAAGAACAATGGAAAACTATAGTGAAATATGTAGGTTTTGTTTAAGTTGTAATTATTCTTCCCGTATAATCGAACCAATTCAATCAAGATGTGCTGTTTTTAGATTTAAATTTATTCCTGAAAACGAGATGAAAAAAAGACTAAATTATATAGCAAAAAAGGAAAAGATAAAAGTAGATTCTGAAGCATTGAGTGCTATTTGTGAATTATCAAATGGTGATATGAGAAAAGCAATTAATCTATTACAAGCAGCCTCTACTTATACAAGAAATATTAAGAAAAAAACAATATATGATGTTGCTGCAAAGGCAGAACCAAAAGAAATTAAAAAAATGATGGAATTTGCTTTGAATGGAAAATTTATAAAATCTAGAAAGATTTTAATTGATTTATTAACAAAACAAGGAATTTCAGGAGAAGATATTGTAAAACAAATTTCAAGAGAAATTTATAATCTAAAAATTTCTGAGAAAAGGAAAATTGAATTAATTGAGAAAATAGGGGAATTTGAGTTTAGATTAGATCAAGGCGGAAGTGAAATAATCCAATTAGAAGCCTTGCTAGCTCAGTTTGCTCTTCATAAGTGAATTGATGATATATAGATGTCCGAAATGTAAGAGTAAAAATATAAAATATATTCCTTGGTTAGGTCAGATGTGGCGTTGCCCACAATGCAATTACCAAGGACCATTAGTTGTTGAAGAGGATAAAAATGCTAATAGAAAAGTACAAACCAAAAAAACTTAGAGAAATAGTAGGTCAAATATCTGTAATAAGACAAGTTACTGAGTGGTTAAGAAACTGGGAACCGGGAAAAGCCTTGTTATTATATGGACCAACAGGAATTGGAAAAACAATTATTATTGAAGTAATAGCTAAAGAAAATAAATGGAATTTATTTGAAATAAATGCTAGTGATAATAGAAGTGCAAAAACAATTAAAGAAAAGTTAAAACCAATTATAAAGCAGAATTCTCTTTTAGGAGAAAGAATTATTCTAATAGATGAGGTTGATGGTCTATATTCTTCTGACAGAGGAGGTTTACCAGAAATCATAAAAATAATTAAAGAGAGTGCGTTTCCTGTTATTCTCACTGCAAATGATGCTTACGATAGAAAATTGATATCTCTTAGAGGCTATTGTGACCTAATAAAAATGAGGAGAATTCCTGTTAACTTGATAGAAAAGAAATTAAGACAAATAAATTATAAAGAAAGTTTAGGTTTAAGTGATAAAGCCATTAGAGAAATAGCTCAAAATTCTAACGGTGACTTGAGATCTGCTATAAATGATTTAGAATTATCAAAAGGAGAGATTGGAATAAGGGAAAGAAAAATTGATATCTTTAATACATTGAAAATTATTTTCAAAACTCAAGATTTATTAACAGCTTTAAATGCGATTAATAATTCTGAGAAAGATATAGATGAAATTTTTTGGTGGATTGAAGAAAACATACCAAATGAATATGAAAAACCCGAAGAAATTGCAAAAGCATTTGAAATGTTAAGTAAAGCAGATTTATTTAAAAGTAAAATAATAAAAAATCAGAACTATAGGTTCAAAAAATATATGGTAGAAATGGTAGCAGGAGTAGCATTAGCCAAAGAAAAACCATATAGAAAATTTGTTTCTTACAAATTTCCTGCTAAACCAAGATTTTTTAAAAGGGATGAAAATTTAATTGAATTAGCAAAACAATTACATTGTTCAAAAAAATGTGTTAGTGCTCAAATGCCTTATCTAAGAATTATCATGGGTATGTGAATTCTGTATATGTATATAAATTAGAAGTTATTAAACTGAAATTGAAATAAGTTGTTGGACAATTACTAGTTATTTCATGATAAATTTCTAATCTAATTCCTTTCTTAATTAACTGATCTTTTAGAAATTCCTCTGCATCTTCTAGATCTTGTTCTAATCTGTTACAATTAGAATTATCAATTGTTCCAGCCAAACTATCCTTAATCATTTGTATGTAATCTAATTCGTACATTTCTTGCAATTTGGTTAAATCTAGTTTGTTAAAATCATAAAGATATTGAACCATCAATATCATTGCAGATATCATAATCACACTAGAGATTATAAAAAATTGACCTTTCATATTTTCACTTTATTGGTCTTACAGATGATTTAGCTCCGCAGGCTTCACATTTTAAAAATATTATTCTATCTTCTTTAATCAATTTTGTATCAGGTTTTCCACACTCTCTACATAAAACATATTCCTTGACATAAGCTTCAATCTTTTTTTGAACAATGTCTCTACGTATTCTTGATTGAAAAATTGCTCTGTCATTTGCAGATCCTGGGGCTGCTAATTCTCTTGTTAAGAATTTTAACAAGTGTTTTGGATCTCTTCTTAGAGTTTGAGCTATTTGAGAGAAATTTTTAATAATAATTTGATTTCCCTGATACATTATTTCGGCTTTAGGAATTTCAAATCTCTCAGCTTTTACTTCTTTTTTAGGTATTTTTTCATATGCTTGATTTAACATTTCTTCATAATTCATAAGAATAAATTACTAAACAATAATTTAAATCTTTTTTATTTTTCCTGGTTTTGGTTCAAAACAAACTCCAGATTCTAACAAATCTTGGATTGCAAAATCAACATCATTCTCAGAAAGGCCAGATTTTTTTAAAATATCCTGATAATCTGCACCCTGACCATTATCTAATTTATCAATTAAATCAAGAATCTTAGTTTTAGTCTCACCGCTTTTTATTTCTTTTTCTTCTGTTATATTCTCGATCATTTCTTGAGCTTCTAAAATTCCTTCTGCATCTTCTTCAGGCATTATTTTTTTAATAGAAATCTTTAATTCATTCAAATCAGAAGTTTGTTTTTGTAATTCTCTAACTTTTCTGATTTTCTCTTTTTGATCTCTCATGATTTTTTCTAATTCCAATATTCTTAAGGTTTCAAAATTTGGATTAACCTTTTGAATAACTTCAGGCATTATATAAACTTCACCTTGATACTCTCTAAGTTTTCCAAAAACATCAACCAAATCTCCTTTTGTAAATCCGTCAAATAACTTAACATTAACAAATGCTTTACAACGAATGGTTTCTGTTGCATCATCCAATGTTAATGTTGCATATTTTTCATCTGCAGAAATAAATTTATCCACTATCAATCCTAATACCCTCACTCGAGATAGTCTTCTTCCCAGAGTTGTTAAAACATAACTACTTTCAAATCCAGATTTTTTTACAAATCTTCCATTAATTATTTCTCTTACAGAAGCTTTTTTTGCTACCAATCTTTTCATCTCAGGCAT
>JBHIDO010000010.1:0-18961 GCA_046760145.1 Candidatus Aenigmatarchaeota archaeon | reverse complement strand
CTGAACCAAAATAAGAATCAGTGCTATTAAAAATAGCTTTTTCAGATGATCACCTTCGTCAATGTATAATATGTTATTCGTCAATATATATGTTCTTCACAAACAAGGTTATTGTTTATTCTAACGAATATAGCTCCTAAACCCTAATTCTGATGTATTTAAATAGGTTTAACCCCAAGGGTTAAATATGGAAAAACTAAAGGAATTGGGTCTCAGCCCTAACGAAATAAAGATATTTCAAACTCTCTTAAGAGAGCAAAGGTTGTCAGCTCCGGATATAGCTAAGAGATCAAAAATTCCTCCTACAAAAATATATCCTGTATTAAGGAGGATGATGAGAAAAGGAATAATAGAATCGGTTGAAATAGGAAAAGAGAATAAGATATTTATTTACTCTTTGATAAACCCTGCTGTACTGACAGAGAGATGGTTAAAAGAAAAAGAAGAAGAGATTAGTTCAATAACATCGACTCTTCAAAGGGCAATGAGAATTTATCAGGAGAATGTCCCTATTGAGATAAAATCTTGGGCACTAGATTATGCACAAAGATTTAATAAATTTAAAGAAGCTGCAAGAAGAACAAAAAAAGAAGCACTATTAATTGAAAAGGATATAAGTCATTTTCACTTATTTTTAGATTTAATAAGAAGAAACATTAAAACAAAGTTAATTATTACTGAATCTGACTATAAACAAGCAAGGAAAATGCTAGGCAAAAAAGTAAAAATTGTTTCTGTTCCAGATGACACCTTTAATAATCTTCCAACATTTTGTATTTTAGATAAAAAATATTCATTTATTTTTACAGAAAGACAATATCTAGGAATTTATTCTGAAGATAAAAAGATTATAAATATGTTATTAATTTTGTTTAAACAATTAGAAAATAAAAAATTAATTAAGTTCTAATAAACAATAATTATCATGATATATAATCTTTGTGATTGGAAAGAAGAATGTTCTAGCATTTCTTAGGAATAACTAAAAATCCCTTTTTTCAGGTATAATTGCTTTATTATGAAAGAGAGAAGTTAACCTAATGGTTAAGTTTTTAAATAACGAATTATATTTAAGTAATTTTATGGAAACACCAACAGAAAAAACTTTAAGATTACTGTTAAGTTATCCAAAAAGAAAATGGAAGCAGAAAAAGTAAACTGCTCAAAGTCATTTCTAAGTAAATTAACAAAAAGATTTAAGTCTTTATCATTAAAAGTAGTGATAATATGAGAAACTAAACTTAGATTCTTTTCTATCAATAACATAAGAAAAAATAAATCTTAGTCAGAACTTTCAAATATATTATACTTAGAATGAGAACTGTTATTGCTATCATATTCTACTATTCTAATTTCACTGTTCGAATAAATTATGTGCGGTATTTTTTTATACGCCATCACTCTAGTAGACGAGCATAGTATTTAAAGTTAACTGTTGTTGGTTTATGCTATATAGGTTGATATCCAAAACGTTTCTTATCTAAATATATTTAAAATAACTTTAAATCCAGTATTTACAATAAGGGTCTTTAGAAGTTATACTCCCATTTTCTACATAAGCAATTATTCTACATCCACCTAGACATTCATCATAATGCTCACAATCACATTCTTTTTTTATTTCATTATTTTCTCGAAAATATTTCCAGTTTTTTTGTTTTTCCCAAATATCCTTTATACTTTCTTTTCTTACATTTCCAACATAGAATTCTGGCATATCCAAGCCAGGGCACGGAGTAACATAACCATCAGGTGTAACAGCTACAAAAAGCTTTCCTGCTTTACAACCTGAAAAATTAAAATCAATTTTATCTTCCCATTTCTTTACAATTTTACTGAATCTTCCATAAGGTTGCTCAACCTCTACTAACCACTTATCATCATACTCATAAAATCTCTGTAAAAGTTTGTCCATTGAATCTAAGAATTCTGGTTCTGTTAGAAATTTATTTTTAGTTTTCATTCCTCTTCCTGTTGGAACAGGTTTATATAGAGAAAATGTTTCAACTTCTTTTTCATAACAAAAATCCATAAATTCTGGCAAAACCCTTTGATTCATTTTCAAAGGAACACTTGATATTACTGTGTGTCCTGGAAAATCTCTAAGCAAATCAACATTTTCCATTGATTTTTCAAATGCATCTGAAGGAGCTTTTGGACTCATTTTAAAATAAATATCTTTATCAATTGAATTCAGAGAAAACTGAATTGTAGAAACTTCATTTCTTGTAAGCATATCAATTTTCTTATCAAGAATATAACCATTGGTGCAAAGCTTTGTTAACATTTCATTTTCTTTAATTTCTCTTATTATTTCATCAAAATCCTTTCTCAAGGTTGGCTCTCCACCAGAAATTATTATTTTCTTAACATCAGTATCTGCAGATTCCCTGATTAAATTCAAGGCTTCTTGCGTGTTTAACTCATTTTCCTTTGATTCTCCACCTTCCTGAGCACAGAAAAAGCATTCATAATTGCATTTGTTTGTTATAACATAGAAAACACTTTTCAACTCATAATTAGAAGGTAGAACTGGTTCGTCTTTATGACTTTCTTTGAACTTGAATTTTACCCTTAAACCCATGTTATGATTTGGTTATATGATTGTTTTAGTTCTATTCACTACCTGAGGTAGTAAATTTAATTAGAAGATGTTATTCAGATAATTTATAATACACCTGTGTAAAAAGTTTTTTATCTTTGTATCTCGTTACAATTTCTATGGGTATTACTGAACCACTTTCTTTGAGTCTAGAAAGACTTTCTTTTACATCTTTAATTTTACAACCCTTTACTGGTCTTACAAAGCTTCTTATAGCCGATACTCCAGCATATTCTAGTCCTGTTCTGCTTTTGATTTGTTGCATTGCTTCAAACACAAGCTTATCTAGATCTTCCATAAGTTAAACTTAAAGAAAAAAAGATTTAAGCTTTAAAAAAAGAATTAGATCATCTTAACAAATCCTCGACTTTCAAGACTTCTCAATGATCTTCTCGTTGCAGCTAATTGAAGACCTCTACTTCTTTTACTATCATCATAAATTTCTCTACTCCTAAAAATATCAACAATTTCATATTCATTTCTAGGTTCTTCATCTAATTCTTCTAGAACAGTCATATTGTTAGGATTTTTAAAATTATAATCTATTTTACCATCAATCACATCTCTTCCTTTTTTTGATAAAGCATATCCAAGAGAATTTGATTTTCTTTTATTCCACATCTTTTGACACTGTTCCCTCATTCTTTCTCCTTGATATAACCTTTGATATTCACTTAATTTTTTTTCAAATTCTGGATTTAGATATTTATATGTAGTAACATAGCTACAGCCCACTTTTTCTGTTATTCGAGCAATGTGTGGTTTTCCAAAAACACAAGTCCCAACAATCCTTGATGAATCCGTACAACCATCATCTTCATGGTGTTGAAACTTTGGATTTCCTTTTAGATCGTCTATCATTTGTATTTTTTCTGCTGATAATTTTTGCATGAATAATACTTAAGAGAAAAACTTTATAAATATGTTTGAATCTGTTGGATAAGGCTTACTCTAAAGTCCACTCTTAGTAAATTTATGTAATCTGAGTTTCATTCACTTTTTCTAAAATAACATAATTATTGTTTTCATAAAGCTCATCTATAGAATTGTCAGGATCAATTATAATTTCTATTTTGTCTATATCATAAACATAATAAATTCTCCATAAATATGTATAATATGCTGGTTTTAAATTATACTCAAACTTTTCTCTATATTCTTCGTTATCAAGAATAATGCTAACAACAGGTTCATCAGAATCAACAAGACCTCTATTAGTTATAAAAAAGGTTACATTCAATTCATTTCTATTCCTAATTGCAGATGCACTTAAAAATGATAAATCAGGTTTTAATTCTATTTCATATATTTCTTTTAAAGTTTTTTTGATATTATCTTTAATTATTTGCCCACACCTGTTCCCTGGATACATAACACTTTCCCAATCATTAGTATGAGCAAGATTTAGTATGTGTCCGATTTCGTGTTCTGCAATATTTTCCATTCTGCAGGGTTCTGTGACTGGTTCTAATGTGATGTTTCCATTAAGAGAAATATTGAACAATCCAGTGTTTGTATAGTTATAAACACCAGCCCATCCTATGTGAAGAAATCTTTCTCCTACATTCTCTCCCCAATATATGATAATATCTGCATCTTTTTTATTAACTTCTTTAAAAGATATTATTCCATCTGTTCCTTTTTTCCAGAAATCAAATGCTTTTCTAACACTTGAAACCATATCTTCTTTGAATAATGGTAATTTTCTCCCACTTTCAACATCTATATAAATTTTTAAGGGCATGTGATTCCATCGCATATTATTATATAAAATCGGTGTGTAGTTTTCAACGATATAATAGGGATTATTATAACTAGAATATTCATAATATGCAATTGTATTAGGTCCAATGCACAAGGAAAATAATAAAATTATAAATAAAATAAAATAAATTTTCATGAACTATATTTATTTTAGATTCTTAAATCCTTTCAATATTTTTAAATATTTTCAATTCTCATTAGAGTTATGTATGAACTAATTGTTTCAGATATGGACGGAACTTTAGTAAAAAATCAAAGTTTTTGGTGGGATTTGCACGATTATTTCGGAGTATCTGAAAAAGCTAGAAAAAATTTAGAAGCATACACTAATGGTTTAATAAGTTATGAGGAATTCATGAGAAGAGACATTTCCCTTTGGGGTAATCCTCATATTTCTAAATTAGAAAAAGCAATTCAACATGAATTAGCTCCTCATGTAAAGCAGGTTTTTGAAGAATTAAATAAAAAATACAAAACAGCTATTATCACTTGTGGAATAGGTTTCATAGCAAGAAAAGTTGCAAAAGAATTAGGAATAGAAATTATATTGTCAAACGATGTTGAGATTGATGAGAATGGTTATATTACTGGAAGAGAAATTTGCAATGTTAATTTACTTGAAAAGCACAAAAGTCTGATAGAATTATCTAAAAGATTAAACATTCCCTTAGAAAGAATAGTTGCTATCGGAGATACAATATATGATAAAAGTTTTCTTACAACAGCAGGATTAGGAGTTGTTTACGGTCCTGATAAGGAATTAAGAAAATTAATAGATAATAAAAACATTGTTGGTATTTCTGATTGGAGAGAAATATTGGAAATAATTTAAGGAAAATCAATATGATCATTTCCATCATGTCTCATTCTCAAATGACCATATCTATCTCTTTCACAACATAGGATTATTCTTTTTGAACCACTTTTACTTAGAATATCAGGTATTTCTCCATCCCATCTTATAGCATATTCTTCAACAAAATATGTTCCCAATTTTTTATCATTCAAATAAACATTGTAAATAAAACTATCTTTATCTTCCTGAATACTTTCTATTTTTAATTCTCCTTTTCCCTTTGTTTGCTTTTCAATTATATTTGAAATATTTGGACCATTTGGAAGTAGCATAATTCATTTATGAGGAGAAAAGAATTTAAGTTTGTATAAGAACTCTTTTCTATTCATATAGAGCCATGCTATTGGAGGTATCATTAGGCACAAACGAGTAATTCTGTTCCAACATCAACAAAAATAACTGTTTTAGATGTTAGAGCTTTAGCAGATGGTACTATTACTGGAACAGACATAAAGGTCTGTGAAATATAACTTTAAAATAATACTTCTAAACAATTGAGGTTCTATGGTAATATTAAAAATGATAACATTATATTAATCTTTATAGAACATTAATGATAATGTGATAGAATGAATTATCAAGAAATAGGTTTTAAGTGTGGAATTGAAGTGCATAACCGTTTAGCAACTAAGCACAAGTTATTTTGTAATTGTCCAGCTAGATTCTCTAATGAGAAACCTTCTAAAGTGATTAAAAGGAAATTAAGAGCAGTGGCTGGTGAACTGGGACAGGTTGACATAGCTGCTATGTACGAATATTTACGTGATAGAACATTTTATTATCAGATATTTAATGATACTGTTTGTCTAGTAGAAGCTGATAGTGAACCACCACATGAATTAAACCGAGAAGCATTGGAAATTGCATTGCAGGTTGCAAAATTATTGAAATCAGAAATCCCAAATGAAATTCATGTTATGAGAAAAACTGTTATTGATGGTTCTAACACTGCTGGATTTCAGAGAACTGCAATTGTAGGAATGAATGGAATTCTAAAAACTTCCCAAGGAGACGTTAGAATAACAAACATTTCTTTGGAAGAAGAGGCAGCAGGAATTGTTAGTCAAAGAGGAAATGAAATAATTTATCGTTTAGATAGATTGGGAATTCCTTTAATTGAGATTGGGACTGCAACTGATATTAAAAGTCCTGAACATGCAAAAGAAGTTGCAGAAAAATTAGGAATGATAATAAGATCAACTGGTAAGTCTCAAAGAGGAATTGGTGTTACAAGGCAAGATGTTAATGTTTCTATAAGAGGGGGTGCAAGAGTTGAAATAAAGGGATTACAAGAATTAGGAATGATTCCAGATATTATTAAAAATGAAATTAAAAGACAGCAAAATTTGATTAAAAACGGAATAAAACCAAAACCAGAAACAAGGGTTGCAAAACAAGATGGTTCAACTATTTACACAAGACCATTGCCAGGAGGGGAGAGGATGTATCCCGAAACTGATATTCCTCCTATTGCTATTACTAAAGATTTTCTAAGAAAAATAAAAATTCCTGAAACATGGGAGCAAAAGAGAATCAAGTTCAGAAAAATATTACCAAAAGAAATGGTAGGTCAAATTTTAAAATCAGAATATTTGGATTTATTTGAAAAATTTTCTAAATACGGACCAATAATGGTTGCAAATACTTTTACTTCTGTTATCAAAGATTTGAGAAGACAAGGTTATGAAATTGATTTAGAAGAAAAGGATTTTGAAAAATTATTCAAAGCTGTTAAAAACAAGAAAATTTCTAAAGAAGCAATACCAGAAATATTAGAAATAATATGCAAAGAAAAAATTTCAATGGAACAAGCATTGGAAAAGAGAAAAGGTTTAACAGAAAAAGAATTAAGAAATATAATAAAAGATATTTTCAAAAAACATCCTGATTTAGTAAAGGAAAAAAGAATTTCCGCATTGATGGGAGAAATAATGAAAATCACTAGAGGAAAAATAGATGGCAAAACTGTTATGAAAACTTTAAAGGAAGAGTTAAAAATTTAAAAATATATTATCCAAAAATTTTCATCATGACCTATGTAAAATAGCAGATTCTCATTATCATCTTTCAAAATAAAATCTTCTGGTATTGATTCATCTTTAACCTTTTTTATTGCTTCATCAATAGATAATTTAACTTCTGCTCCAGGTTTAGGATCAGTTGGTGAGAATAAAATAATGTTATTTGTGTTTTTATTTTTTAATATCTCTCTTATTTTATTTAAAAAATCTTCTAGAGATCCTTCAAATTTTTCTTTTCTACAATTCTCCAAACTTTTAGAGATGAATTTTCTATTATATAAATCAGTTAAAATTTCATTAATCATAATAGAATATAAATACCTAATTTTTATAAAGATAATTACTCAACAAATTCCACTAAATCAATCTTCCCATCACTATCAATATCAATTGCATCAATTATTCTTGCATGAATTTTTC
Organism: Candidatus Aenigmatarchaeota archaeon; assembly: GCA_046760145.1. Classification (GTDB taxonomy): domain Archaea; phylum Aenigmatarchaeota; class Aenigmatarchaeia; order Aenigmatarchaeales; family Aenigmatarchaeaceae; genus JBHIDO01. Next base: position 11,298 of record JBHIDO010000010.1, on the reverse strand, counting down.
TATTATGAGGATTTCCTTTAACCAAATCATCAAACTTTGTTAAAAATGCTAGGACAGCTGCATACGTCCCAAAATATCTTATTCCAGCAACAACCAAGATATATTTTGTTTTGTCAAAAGGATTTTTAGTCTTAACAATAATTCCATAAGATTCATCAGAATAGGTTTTCTTAGAAAGATTTGAATAAAAACCCGTATAGTAATTATTCCTATATTTTACTTTTTTAAATTTAATAGGAAGTTTGTTATTAACTTTAGTTGTAATTGCATTTACTCCTGGGCCTCCTATTAATATCAAATTCTTTTTCAAATCCTTTATCTCAGTATCAAACATTATAGAACTTGATGGTATATGATTAAGGAAAGTTCCGAGAAATAATGCTAGATCTGTTGCATATAAACCATCATGACCCCTTTCCTTTGTTGGACCATGTGGTTCAGGATTTCCTATAACAATGGTTGCATTGAATTTTCCATTTTCTATAAAAGGATAAAGAAAATTTTCATGGTCTTTTTTGGTTGAAAATAATTTTGTGGCTGGTTCTAATGGTTTTAATACTAATGCTATTGCAGGATCTGTTATAGAATAATATTTTGTAAGAGCTCCACGTCTTCTTTCCTCTCTTTCTATTTTAACCAAACCAGCTTTTTCCAGATTTCTTATGTGATAATAAATCTTTTGTTCATGCATTTTCAATTTTTTCCCCAATTCCTTAGGATAATATGACTTTTCTGCTAAGAGTTTTAGAATTTTCCATGCTAATGGTGATAAAGCTTTTCTTATTTGATTTGGTTCTAATATTCTTGCTGGTAGCATGGTTGTGCTATCTTTTTTCTTTTCAAGTATATATTGCATTTCACCACTATAAATTATTTTTTAATACTATTATAAATCTTTTAGTTATGCTTTTATTTAAGCTTTTCTATATTCTAGATAAAGGCTGTTGGGTCACTAGGCAGAGGAGAGCAAAAACCCATAGGGGCTTCCGATAATATATTTTGTGCTCCTGCCTCTGCATCATGCTCATGAAAAATTACAGATGTACTTTAGCTCTAAAGAAAGATATTCGTAATAGAAAGGAAATTTGTAATAAATATGAAAATATACTTTGCTAAAATTCAGCAGTAATTTAAATAAACAAAATAAAAAATGATAGTTATGAAGGCAGTTATATTAGCAGCAGGCAAAGGAACCAGGATGTTACCATTAACAAAAGACAAACCAAAGCATTTGATAGAAATATTAGGAAAACCCTTTCTTTATTATTTATTAAAAGAAGTTTCCAAATCCTTTAAAGAAATAGCAATTATAGTTTCTTATAAAAAAGAAATGATAGAGAAATTTCTTGAAAGATATAAATTCAATGCAGGTTTGATACCTCAAGATCAACCATTAGGAACTGGTCATGCTGTTATGCAGGCTAGGGGTTTTGCTGATGATGAGGAATTTGTTGTTTTAATGGGTGATAATCTTTATTCTTCAAAGGATCTGGAAATGATAAAATCACTTCCAGGCAACCAAATCGGAGCATTTCGTGTTAAAGATCCAGAAAATTATGGTGTTTTGGTAACTGATAATTCTCGTTTAATTGAAATAGTTGAAAAATCTCCAAATCCTCCTTCTAATTTGATAAACACTGGTCTTTACAAATTCACACCAGAAATTTTTGATGCATTAGACAAAATAGAAAAATCTGAAAGAGGAGAATATGAAATAACATCTGCCATATCAATTTTGGCAAAACAGAAAAAGGTAAAAATTTTTCCATTAAAATTATGGATAGACTTTGGAAAGATTGAAGATATAAAGAAAATAGAAAGGTTTTTGAATGAAAATATTTCACGCTTATGACATACGAGGAAAGTATCCTGAAGAAATAAATGAAAAAATAGCTTATGAAATTGGAAAAGCAATAGGAACATTTTTCAAAAAATCTGTTTGTGTTGGTCATGATACAAGAAAAGGATCAAAAAATGTTAAAAGTTCTTTAATAAAAGGTTTAAGGGATTCTGGAGTTGATGTATATTCCCTAGGATTATGTACAACACCAATGATTTCTTATTATAGTTTAAAGAATCAAGTAGTTGGGGTTCAAATAACAGCTTCACACAATCCTCCTAATTATACTGGATTTAAATTCTGGAATGATGGAATTGCTTCTCAAAAGGTTTTAGAAATAGAAAAAGTATTTAACAGCAAGAATTTTTCACATGGAAAAGGAAAAATTATAGAAGTAACGAATTTTCACAAGAGCTATGTTGATTTCTTAACAAAGGGAATTTCTAGTGATAAAAGAGTAGTTGTTGATACATTTGGAGGTGTTACAACAAAATTTGTAAATGAAATTCTAAGAAAAATTGGTTGTGATGTGATTCCGTTGTATAATGATACTTATGAGGATTTTGATGGAAGAATACCAGAGCCCAAAGAAGGAAATATTAATAAATTACAAGAGCTTGTTATCAAAGAAAGGGCTGACTTTGGATTGGCCTTGGATGGTGATGGTGACAGAGCAGTTTTTGTTGATGAAAATGGTAAAATTGTTTCAGCAGGAAAAATGATAATGATCTTTATAAAATATCTTTTGAAAGATAGAAAGGGAAAGGTTGTTGTTACAATTGATAATTCTCCTTTGATAAATAATATAGAAAATGCAGAAGTGATGTGGTCAAGAGTAGGTTACACTTTTATAGAAGAATTAGCTCACAAACATAAGGCAATCTTTTCTGGAGAAGGCTCTAGTCACTTTGCATTCGGTGACTATTATTATTCTTCTGATGGAATACTAGCTGCAATAGTATTGACTCAGGTTTTAAAAGATAAGAAATTGTCAGAATTAGTAGAAGAACTTCCTCATACTCATACTATTAAAACTAATTTCAGTTTTGAAAATCATGAAGAAAAGTCACGTATAATGAAAAAAATAAAACAAGAATTGATAAATAAACATGAAACCTCAACTTTAGATGGTGTTAAAGTTTATTTAGAAGATTCTTGGTTTCTAATAAGACCTTCAAATACTGAACCAAAAATAAGGTTAATGATAGAAGCAAATAACAAAGAAAAGTGCAAAGAAATTTTAGATTATGTTAAGAAGTTGATAGAAAAAAATAAATAAATCAAAATAAAAAACCAAAAAAATCTATTTTTTGAAATAACTTGCTATTGCTCCACCAATTGCTCCGAAAACAATGCCCCACAGTATTAACTCAACCATTATGTAACCTGCTCCAAGAATTCCTACAAATGTTATTCCTGCATAATAGATTATATCGAGAATTATTCCACCAATTATCCCAGCAATCAAACCTGTAGTTGCACCTGGACCTGGTTTCTTGTCCTTTGCCATGTATGCTGCAACTATACCACCAATCAAAGCACCGATTATTGCTTCATAACCACTGATAACATAAGCCAATATCCATGCTAGAATTATATATACTATTGCACCAATAATTACTGGTTTCCATTTAATTGCCACGTATACACCTCCATCTTCTAAAAATATTTCAGAAAACCCCCATATAAAGCTATTTCAAGGGCCATCCCAACAAATAAGAAGGAGAGGCTTCTAATATTTTTACCTTTAAAAATTTTCCCAATATTTTATCTCTTTTATTTATCAAAACAGATTTGTATGCAAAGTTTCTTCCTAGCCATTGTCCAGGCTTTTTTCCTTTCTTAGAAATAAGAACATCTCCTTTCCAGTTTACCCATTTTTTATTTTTTTCAAAAGCTAAAATATTAACAATATTTGATACTACTTTGCTTCTTTGTTTAATTATTTCAGATTTTAAAGGTTTTAATTTAGAAGCAGCAGTATATTTTCTTACTCCGTATTTAGAAATATTTACCCAATCTGGCTTTACTCTTTTTAATAATTCTAAGGTTTTTCTGAATTGTTGATCAGTTTCTCCTGGAAAACCTACTATAACATCTGTCCACAATTGAATCCTGAATGCATTTTCAAATTCTTTGATAATCTCTTCAAACTCCTGAATTTTATATTTTCTGTTCATTTTTCTTAGAACATCATTATCTCCAGACTGAACTGGTAAATGAAGAAATTTGTAAATTTTTTTATTATTATAACTAGATATCAAATCAGACAAAATAGGTTTAACATTGTCAGGATTCATCATACCAATCCTAACAAAGAATTTTCCAGGAATTTTTGAAATATCTCTTAATAATTCTGGAAGCATTTGCTTTCCATTATCTAATCCATAAGCAGCATTGTCCTGAGAAGTTAACCATATTTCTTTGCATCCTTGTTTTAAGGAATTTTTTATTTCTTTGATTATCATTTCTTTTGGATAAGAAAATAATTCTCCTTTAGCAAATTTAACCGAACAATACGAGCAATCTCCAGTACATCCAGAAGCTATAGGAACAATATCTATTACAGGGTTTTTTCTAATTCTAGGTAAACATAATTTAATTTCTTTTTTTCTTCCAATTAATTCAACTCTTTTTCCTTTCAAAATCCTTTTAATGACCTTAACAATATCAGTTATATGATGAGTAGAAATCAAACTAGCTTTTGGAACAATCTCAATTAATTTATCATAAGCAGCTTCAGGCATACACCCTGCTATTATTAGTTTTTTATCAATTTTCTTTATTCTTGAGAAAATTCTTTGTTCTGTTGGAAATTTAACATAACAAGTGTTTATTATCACTATGTCTGCATTTTTAATATTCTTAACAATGTTAATTCCAGCACTAGTTAATAAACCAGCCATTATTTCTGATTCTGCCTGATTTGCAGAACAACCATAGGTTTCAATATAGACATTAGGCATGAAATAAATATTTAATACCAACATTATTAAATATGATTTTAATCAAGAATGCAAGATTTATTATAACTCCTGAAGAAATCCTAGAAAATAAAAATATCCTTATAGAAAATAATAAAATATCTTTTGGTATTGACAAGTCAGATGTTGTTATTGATGCAAAAGATAAGGTAGTTTTACCAGGATTAACAAATTCTCACACGCATTTGGCAATGACCCTTTTCAGGGGTTATGGAGATGACATGCCTTTGATGAGTTGGTTAAAAGAAAAAATATGGCCTTTAGAATCAAAGTTAAGAGAAGAGGACTGTTATATTGGATCATTGTTAGGATGTTTGGAAATGATAAAATCAGGAACAACTTCTTTTTATGATATGTATTTTCACATGGGCTCAACTGCTAAGGCTTGCGAAAGATCAGGGATAAGGGGAAATCTTGCTTGGGCTGTTTTAGATAAAGAAATAACAACCCAATCAGGAGATCCAATAAGAAACGCAGAACATTTTATAAAAAAATGGAAAGATCATGAATTAATAAATCCAATGATAGGTCCACATTCAATTTATACTTGTTCTAAAGAAACCCTTTTAAAAGCAAAAGAATTATCAGAAAAATACAATTCTTTATTACATATTCATTTATCAGAAACAGAAAAGGAAGTAAAAGATTCAAAAGAAAAATTTGGAAAAAGACCAGTTGAATATTTAGATTCAATAGGTTTTTTAAAAAATGTTTTAGCAGCTCATTGTGTTTGGTTAAATGAGAATGAAATTAAGATTCTAGCAAATAATAACATTAAAATTGCACATTGTCCTATTAGCAATTTAAAACTTTCTTCTGGAATTGCTCCTATTGAAGACATGATTAAAAATGGATTGAAAATTGGATTAGGAACAGATGGTGCTGCAAGTAATAACAATTTAGATTTATTCGAGGAAATGAAAAATTCTGCCTTAATTCAGAAATATAAATATAATTCAACTGCTCTACCTGCTCAAAAAGCATTAGAAATGGCTTGCTTTGAAAATAAAATAGAAATTGGTAAAAAAGCTGATTTAATTTTAATTGATATTAAAAAACCACATTTCTATCCTTTGCATAATATAATTTCCCATTTAGTTTATTCTGCTAATGGAAGTGATGTAACAGATGTGATTTGCAATGGTAAACTCATAATGAAAAACAGAAGGGTTTTAACTTTAGATGAAGAGGAAATATTAGAAAAAGTTCAAAAAATATCAGAAGACCTTATTCACCGATGATTGTAACCATAAAATTTCTTTCCCTATTTTTAATATCATAATTAATTACCATTATGCTTTGCCAGGTTCCTAGTGCTAATTTTCCATTTTCAATTGGAATTGTTTTGTCAGATCCTAAAATAGTTGTTCTGATATGGGAATGAGCATTGTAAGGATGTTGATAAATTTCTTTTTCACTTGAAATTTTATCTAGAGAATCTTGAATATCCTGCAATAACATTGGATCATCTTCATTTATTATAACTGCTCCTGTGGAACCCAGAGAAAATATGTTGCACAGACCATTTTTTATCTTAGATTTCCTTACGATATCTTCCAATTGGCCTGTGATATCAGTTATGTCTCCTGATTTCATTTTTAGTCTTATAATGTCTTTAAAAATTGGCATAATCTTAAATTTGTGGAATACTATATAAATATTATGAGTGTCGAGGTGTTCTTCGACATTATACTTAAATCCTTTACTCTTTTACTATTATATAGGGGTTAATATGGAGGCTAAAGCTCAGACTGCTGTTAAAGAACTTGAAATAGCTCCTAATATACCCGAACCAAAATACGTAATAGAATTTGGAAAAGTATATTATCAAGCTATTTATAGGTGTAATGAGGAAGCTAAAAAATTTATAGAAAAATTTAATGATTACAAAACAGATGAAGATAATGAAGAAACTTATTTATGCATTTTTAAGGCAGCTGCATTTGATGTGGCACAGAGTATTGACAAAATAGAAAGAGAGTATAATGTTAAAAAAGCAAGATTAGATACTTACAGGGATAATAGAATTACAACAGAAACGGAAATATTCACTAGTGAATTAGAATACCTTAAAGGTACTGTTGAGACTAGTAAAAGTATTGTAGAAAGAGCAATCCCTGCTGTAACTGCATGGGCATTAGCTAGAACCTATATTCCAACAGAATTTTTACCAGAAGCTGTAGCCGGAATAACATTCATTGCTTCTCATCTCCTTATTAGGAGATATGGAAAAGATAAGAAAAAAGAATTGAGAAGGGCCTATGATCAATTAATTGATAACATAAATGAAGAATATATATCAAGTTATAAACACCTAAGGGAAGAAGTTGATACAAGAAAGCTAAAGGTTTATAGTATTGTTGAAAGAAAACTTGCAGAAGCATATCAAGTGCACATTGGGATAGATGTATTGGAGGAACCAAGTTCTGAAAGATTTAATGGTCTGGCCAAAATAATAGAAGCAGAACACATGGAAGAAGTTCTAGAAGCTGTAAAAACTTCTTCTAAAATAAAAGTATAAATAAAAATGATTATATGATATATAGTGGTGCGTTTATGTCAAAAGAAAAAGATGTAGCTAATAAAATAGTAGAAGAAGTTAGAAGTGGTTTTGAAGATATTAAAAGAGCATTAGAAAAATTAAATGGTAATTATGATGCTAGCCTAGTCAGTCACATTGATACAAGACTCATGACAGATGGTGCTGCCTTGTTAAGAGCTGCTAGATATCTATCAGGAGATCCAGTTTATGAGGAAACAATCGGAGAACATAGAAAATATGAAGCAAGACTTATTTCAATAAAATCTAATCATAAAAACAAAATTACTTCTAAATAAGTTTTACATCCTTTATTTCTAATATACCAGAATTATCTTTCCATATTTTTTCTGCTTTAGTGATTTCAATTCTTTTATTAAACAAAGGACCATTTAAAACAAATGTTTCATATTCTCCTCCTTCACCTGCAATATTTATTTTAAATTTATTTCTCAGTTCTATCAAATCCTCTATACATTTTTCATCAATTTTTCTTCCCAACCAGTTTTTATCAAATCCTTGAGCAGAAACAGCAGTTATTATGATTTCAAAATTATTTTTAATCATTTCTTTTAATAATTTTTCTTGATCCTTTTTCCATAATGGTGATAATAATTTTAAATTTAATTCCTTACAAACTTTTTCAACTCTATTTTTTTGATAATTTGATTCAATTGCTCCACAAACCACTCCTTCGATATCTAAATCACTTAATAATATTTTCAAATCTTCTATTTCCTTTTCTTTCTCACCTTTAGATTCCTTAGAAATTAATCTAATATTCATACAACGAGATTGTATTAATGTTAAACCAATGTTTGTTGTGTGATACATATAGCTATAAGGATTCTTGCAATGAATAGTAGCTAAATATTTTATTTCATGATTTCTTGCTAAATAAATTGTATAAGTCGAGTCCTTTCCTCCGGAAAATAATGCTGCTAATTTCATATCATTTCTTTGATTCTTAATTTTATAAATTACCACTAAAAGTGGTGAGTTAAGATAATATTCTCTAATTTCTTATGAATATAATGATTGAACTTAATGTTTATTGCCAAACAGATGCAAACGAAGAATCAATTAAAGAAGCAAAAAAGTTTATTCGGATAAAATATAAGATAAAATCAGAAACTTCAGAAAAAATATTTGATGCACTTCAATATATGGGTATGGGGATTCATGTTTGCACAAATGGATCGTTGTTAATAGGTATGCCTTTTCAACCGATTATATGAGACTTTCAGAAATTAATTTCCATTTGAAATACAGGTTTATAAACCTATTTAAATACTTTCTGGTTAATTATTTATACTTAGTGGGGAGGTTTTTAAATGTCTTTTAGAATCAAAATAGAGAATGTAGTTGCATCAGCTTCTCTAGGAGTGAATATTAAACTAGAAAAGATTGTAGCAAATATGGAAGGAATTGAATATGAACCAGAACAGTTTCCTGGTTTGGTTTTAAGACTAAAGGATCCAAAGGCTGCTGCTTTAGTTTTTTCTTCAGGAAAAATTGTTTGTACTGGAGCAAAATCTCCTAAAGATGCAAAGCTTGTTATAGCAAAGATTGTTAGAAAAATGAATCGTCTGAGCATGAAAATACCACCAAATTATAAAGTTCAGTTAGAAAACATAGTTGCCTCAGCTAAACTTGATAGAGAGTTAAACCTTGATATTATTGCTTTTAACATGGAAAATACTGAATATGAACCAGAACAATTTCCTGGTTTGGTTTATCGTATGGATGACCCAAAGGTGACATTTCTTCTTTTTGGTAGTGGAAAAATTATTTGTACTGGCGGAAGAAGTATAGCAGATGTAAGAAGAGCAGTTGAAAAGATTGATAAGAGATTAAGAAAAGTTAAGAAAAGATGATTATATGGAAGTTGAGAAATTTGAAGAATTTTTTAGACAATTCTATGAAAAAGATTTGCTAGCTGTAGCTGCAAAAGGTGGAAAATCAATTACCATTGATTTTTCTTTATTAGATAAATTTGATCCAAATCTAGCTGATAAATTACTAAATGATCCTGAAGCCATATTAGATGCTGCAAGAGAAGCAATTACTCATATTGATTTTCCAGAAGGAAAGGTGGAATTAGAACCCCGATTTAAAAATTTACCAGAAACAACTAACATAAGAATTAGGAATTTAAGATCAGAGCACATAGGAAAATTCATTTCTTTAGATGGAGTTGTAAGAAGAGCTTCTGAAGTTAAACCAGAGGTTTCTGTTGCAATCTATCAATGCCCCGATTGTGGAAACAAAATACACGTAATACAAAAAGATAGAATATTAACTCCTCCATCTATGTGTGATTGTGGAAGAAAGGGTAAATTTGAATTAATAGATTCAAAATTGTTTGATTCAAGATGGTTATACATAGAAGAACCTTATGAAGTTTCTGCAGGAGAAGGTATTGGCACTGTTTCTGTTTACTTGAAAAATGATTTAACAACACCTGAGATGCAAAGAAAAACTGACCCTGGAAATAGAATTAAGGTTAATGGAATTGTAAGAGAAACTAGAAAAATATACAGGGGAAAAATGAAAACTCAAATGGACATTTTTATTGACGCAAATTATGTTGAACCAACAGAACTAGAGTGGGAAGAAGTTATAATAACTCCTGATGATGAGAAAGCAATAAAAGATCTTGCTCATGATCCTGAAGTTTATAATAAAATAGTTTCATCAATTGCACCCTCAATCTACGGAATGGATAGGATAAAAGAAGCAATAATGCTTCAACTATTTGGAGGGGTTCAACATTTATTGCCAGACAGGACAAAAATCAGAGGTGATATTCATATTTTATTACTAGGAGATCCCTCAACTGCTAAATCACAATTACTGAAATTAATTTCAGGTATAATTCCAAGAGGAAAATATGTTGGAGGAAGAGGAGCAACAACAGCAGGTTTAACTGCAACAGTTGTTAGAGATGAAGAATTTATGGGTGGCTGGGTTTTGGAAGCAGGTGCAATGGTTCTTGCAAATAAAGGTGTTTTGGCTGTTGACGAATTTGATAAGATGAGTAAAGAAGATCAGATTGCTATGCATGAAGCATTAGAGCAACAAACTGTTTCTGTTGCCAAGGCTTCTATTGTAGCAACATTACCTGCACAAGTTTCTGTTTTAGCTGGAGCAAACCCAAAATATTCTAGGTTTGACCCTTATAGACCAATTGCGCAACAAATTGAAATTCCTGATACATTATTAGCTAGATTTGATTTGAAATTTGCACTAAGAGATATTCCTGACAAGGAAAGAGATGAAAAACTAGCAACCCATATTCTAGAAACAAGATTAAAACCAGAAAAGGTCACGCCATTAATATCTCCTGAATTTTTAAGAAAATACGTTGCATATGCAAGAAAGAATTGTAAACCCAAACCAACAAAAGAAGCTCTAGAGAGGTTAAAGAATTTTTACATTGATATGAGAGGTTTATATGCAGGAGAAGATACTGTTGCAATTACTTTGAGACAGAACGAAGCCTTGATGAGGTTAGCAGAAGCATCAGCTAAGATTAGATTATCTGATAAGGTAGAAGTTATTGATGCAGAAAGGGCAATTAACATAATGAGATTCTCTCTTGAACAATTAGCAAGAGAACCTGAGACAGGAAGGATTGATATTGATAGAACAGAAGGTATGCCTTCATCTCAAAGGACAAAAATATTAGCAATTTTAGATATAATTGACATGCTTGAAAAAAAGCTTGGTAAGCCAGTTCCAAAGGAAGAAGTTATTGCAGCTGCAGAGGATCAAGGAATCAAAGAAAAAGATACAGAAGAATTTTTAAGAAGACTAAAGGCTGATGGTTCAATATTCGAACCAAAATTAAATTATGTAGAGAGAATAAAGTGATTTCATGCCTGAGATGAAAAGATTGGTAGCAAAAAAAGCTTCTGTAAGAGAAATAATTA
>JBHIDO010000009.1:0-21241 GCA_046760145.1 Candidatus Aenigmatarchaeota archaeon | reverse complement strand
TTACCCAATCTCCACCTGTGTATGGATAGGGGTCTGAACCTGTGCAGTATTGGGATATTGCTGGAGTATATCCTACCAGGGTTTCTGCATAGTTAATCGCCACTCCTCCATCTGATGGGTCAAGATTTTTTCCTATACATAAAACCACAAGTTGTTTATTACCATCATCTATGTAATTTCCCATGTTGCTTGTTACATTGTAAGTATGGTTTTTATTTATTGACATGTCCCATCCCAAATCAAACCATGTTGATGTTGAGAAATCTGCCAAATAACATTGTCCATCTTCTCCACCACCCCAGCTAATAGAACCTGTAACAAGAACATATATCCAATTAATATCTGTTTCATCTTCATTAATCGTATAATTGAATCTTGTGTATGGTTCTTTATTATTTCCGTCAGATTTTCCATAAAAATAATTTGCATCTATATCTGTCAGCAAAGAGTAATCTGGGCATTCCACCCCGTCCCAAACATTTGAGCCCCATAATGGAGGGAAATCTGTGTTTGGCGTGTCATTGTAAGCTTTGTTGTTTATAGAATCAGAGAAATCGTATTTTGAGGTTGATGCGAATGTCGGTATGATTGAGATTAGGAAAAATATAATTATAAATAACCATATTCTATTCATTAATTCACCTTATAATTATTAGTTTTATATATAAATAATTATTTTCTTTTTAATTTAGTAAGAAAATGTTCAATACTACAAAACCAGAAAACTTTTATTCTTTTGTTTTTATTTCTTATTTCTAATTTAACTCTTTGTGATTTTTTTGGGTTAAATTTTTTCTTACAGAATATACAAATTTTATTTTTAATTTTTTGCATTTAATTCACTTATACTAGTCCCCATATTTTAAATGTTAAATCACATTCGTCATTACAATATGGTAGATTATAACCTTTACCACGAGGATAGTGATCTCCACCTATATAAAGACTATAAATATTTCCACTATCAAATTCAAAATAATATTCAGTTTGTGAATCTACTTCTATTGGTTCTTCAAATATTGCATTATGCCATTCTGTTTTATGAGCACCTAAAAACTCCATACTTGGAATAGTAGCAGAACCCAAAAGTTTGTTTTTACTTGGACTATCATACAATTTAACAATAACATCATTTAATTCCCCAACAGGATTCTGCATATAAAGGCTAATTTTTGTAATAGCAATAATATCTCCTGTTTTAAAAGATTGACCAAAAGTTATATAATGTTTAGCTATAAGAGAATTTGGCTGGTCTTGATCTAAAACTTCTCTAACACATTTTCCTTGATAACAAAAGAATATACAATTCTCGGTTTTTGTTTCCCATTTTATACCTTCAATACATTCTTCATATTGCCTTGTTTTGTCATCCAAACAAATTTCATTTCTAATTTCTCCAGCATTACAAATTATTGGAAACCAATCAACAGGTTTTATTACATCTCCACTATCTACTTTTATTATTTTATATGGTATCTTAGTTCCAGAAATGCTTATGTTATATATTCCTGGTTCAAGAAATACTGGACCAGAAAGTTCTGTTCCATTTACTTTTATTTTATCTTTCCAATCAATAACACCCCTTCCAGATAATATAAATGATAATGATAATAACAGAAAAACAGATACAACAGATAATATTATTATGATTATTTTATTCAATTTTTTCACCATTTTATATATTTACGATAATATAAATAATAACCTATTAGAAATGAAATAAATAATATAATGAAACCAATTCCAACACCAGCCCAATTAAATTCTGGAACACACATTCCATCTTTCAAAACATAACCTTCTGGACAATCTGGTGTTGGACAAGGACCACAATCTTCTGGTGCGTTTTTACAATTTTCATTATAAGGAGATTCATGCTCACATATTCCATTTCCAGTATAATGTAATGTCATAACTTTTACTGTTACACTTGAACCAACATTACATGGTCCTTCATAACCATAATCATCAGATTCATTTGGTTTTAGAATTGTTGGAAAACCATTAGCATCACATGTACATGACCATTCAGGATGTCCCATTTTTTTATTTGATTCTTTACATTTTTCTAATGTTGGATGATAATTTCCTGGTCCATCCATCCAATTTATATTTATTCCACATCCAGTTTTTTCTAATTTACAATAATCAACTTGATCTAAACCTAATATCTGTTCAGGACATTTGTAAGTTATCATATAATTACATGCACCACCACCAGGTCCAACTGAAAACAATGTTTTTTCTTGTATAATTTTTGGTGTTACTTCATCCCATATTGATAATTTTATGATTCCAAAATAAGATAATGCAAATACTCCTGTAATAGAAACAGTTAAAGCAATTATAACAACTAAAAAACTAATTATATTTTTTTTCATAGTAATGACACCCCTAAAATAAGACTTATAGCAAATATTATTACATAAACTATTGTGCTGATTATAGCTGTCAATAACCATATTAGAAAAGTTTCTGTCCATGTAAATTTTATTTTCTTAACAGCTTGCATAGCAAATTTTAAAATAGATAAACCTAAAATTAAGTATAATACTACCCAAATAATCATTATTAATAAAATTGTTAATAACATTTTACCACCTTCTTATTACTTGTTCATAAATAAAACTTAAACCATAAATCATTAAGAATGGAACTCCTATGTATGCTATTAGCAATATTAAGTTATATGTTATAATACCACCAGTATATAAATTACATAAAATACCACCTATTAATGGTATTTTACACCATATTTTTTCTTGAGCTTGTTGTATAATAGCAACTATTTTGTATAACCAGTATAATACTCCTATTATTCCTGCCCACATCCAAGGTAATATACTTTTATAATTAGGTTTGAATAATGCAACAACTATTAGACAAAATCCCCATAGTACTGGATCTATTGCTAAACTTGTTGCTGTTGTTAAAATCATAGCAGAAAAGAAATAACCAACTATTAAAATTACTAGAGCCAATATAGGATTTGCTATAGCAAATGCTATTCCGTATTCTACACCTTTTAATAAATCTCTTGCTTTTACCATCTTAATCACATTCAATTTTTAATGATTTAGCTAATATTTTTCCTTTATCTAATTTTTCAACTTTTTTTTTACCATAATAATCCCTTACCAGTTTTTCTTTCTTTATAAATTCCACCAATGAAAAGTCCTAAACCAATTAATAATACAATATAATCTGGTAAATCTGGTAATTCCTCTTTACAATCATTAGGACAATTTTCAATAGTTTCACCCATATCAGCTTCACATATACCATTATTATTACAAGGAGATTCTGAACATGTTGGAATACCGTTTCTATATTCACAAGTTCCTTCACAAGTTTTTATGATAGACCAACCACTTCCTGCTGAATTACATTCTTCTATACGATTCTCATTACATCTTCTTTCACCTGGTTGACATATAATATTTGGGTCACAAATTACAATTGTTGTATTTACATCTTCTAAATTACTTACAGGGTCAAAAGCTTTAACTTTACATGTAGCAGTTGTTTTTTCTGTACAAACAGCAGTCAATTCAGGATAAGCATATCCTTGATCTCCTGGTGCAAGTGATTCCATAGTATAATAACCACCACCAGTAAATCCTGGTTTATCACAACTTTCTACATAAACAGTGAAAGTTCCAGTTCCACTACCTATGTTTTTTATTAATGCTTCAATAGTCCCTTCTGCACTTGGTAATGTTGGTTGTGAAAGAGAAATTATTTCTGGCTTACCACCAGGAACCACAACACCTATCCAATCTGCTTTAATTCTAAACATTATATCTGGATACAATAACCATTTATTTAAATTAACACTTCCAAATGCTTGTGGTTCTCCATTATATGTCATTTCTAATTTATATTTTGTTCCATCTAAGTAAGGAAATGGTGATTCTGCATTATCAGTATAAACATTATATTCATTAACACAAGATTCTATATCTCCCCAAAACTCATCAACACAACTTTCAAATTGTCCACTAGTTTCATAAATATTCCAGTTATTATATGAATCCTTTGTTGTTGGAACATATTTTCCATTTACCCAAGTTGCATAATGAGTTATTTTAGCTTCTGGTGCTTCTTCATAAGATTGAACATAACCTGTGAAAGAAACATAAACATCATCACCCATCCAACCATTAACACCACATTTAACTTTATTTCCACTTCCGTCTTGCTGACATGCAATTCCTGGATCTGTTGTTAGTATAAATGTTTCTTCATCATAACTTTCATCTGGATTGAAAGTTTTCATTGTTATTATTGTTTTAAAATGTACTTCTCTCGTAGCAAATTCATGAACATTTGCATCCTTTGCTTTCCAAACACAATAAAAATCTCTTGTAAATGGTTTTTGACCGAATTTAGCCCAATACATATTAGGTTTTGAGAAACATTCGTTCTTAAATTGTTCAATACCAGGATCACCAGGAATAATAAATGTCCTTTTTTCTGAATATGCTCTTCCTATGATTTTATAACCACCAGTAACATCATACTTCCCAATTTCCCAATCAGTTTTTAATCTTAATTCAAAATCATATTTGGATTTAGCATCTCCATCTTTAATTTCATTTGGAGTAAATCTTCCAACTATATAATCATCTTCAAATCCATTTTGCCTTATTAATACTGTCCACATTTTACCTTTTATTATACCATCTCCTTCTGGTATATATTCAACTTTATGTGCTGATAATACTTGACCACCACCAGTAATTCTAGGTCCAGTTACACTTAATGAAATAATTCCAGTAAGTCCTGATAAGCCAATTAGAATAAATATAATACCAAATATTGATACAAACAACAAGTATGGTTTTTTCATTTTTAAATATCCAATTACTCCTATAAACAAAGAAATCAAACCAATCGTAATTATAATAATAGAAACATAATTTATTCCAGGACCTACAGGAGTTACTGATAATGGTTGCATTTCTATTGGTTCATAAACTATAGGAATCTTTATTTCTTCAGTTGGATACCAACCTTCTGGTGGTTCTGGTATTTCTCCACCAGGAACCCATGATAAACTAAAAAAATAAATAGAAAAAATAGAAACAAAGGTAATGCTAATTATAACTGCTAATATCACTATCAATTTCCTATTCATCAGATTAACCTCCTAGGAATTATATTTTTATTCCTTTTATTGCCCAAGCTATCATCACTATGAAACCTGCTACTATGTGCCATATAAATGAAAATATCCAAACCAATAGGAAGTTTGTTCCAGCAAAACCTCCAAATATTGGTATTGATGCTGATGACATCCATCCTCCGAATACAAACAGTGCATCTAATATTGAAAATATCACTGAATACATGAAAAACAATGTTATACCTCTTTTCCACATTCCCTTTTCAAGTTTTGTCCATATCGTTAAACCATTTACTAATTCTCCTAAACCAAACATTTTTATCCTCCATTAATTTCTTTTTTTAATTAATTAAATTAAAGAATTCTAAAGACTTGGTAGCTTTCGCTACCCATATAAATCACTGTTTTAGATTGTTAGCGTCCTTATTAGGAAATCTGTGAATTTCTCTTGTGCATCATCTTCATCAGTTTTTATTCTTCCATCCATAGTTCCAATTATATCTTCTGTTCCTTCTGTTGCAGATGGTGTTGCTGTTGCGAATAGCTCATACTTCAATACTAGGACATATTCACCCTCTCTTACAACTCCAGGTGATTTCCAATCAAATTCTCCATCTTTAATTGTTATTTCATAAACTTCTTCACCTGTATCATAGTCGTATATAGTAGCTGAAGTCAATCTTATTGAATCTGGATCAAATACATCATTTGTAGTATCTACATCATATTCTAATGACCACCATTCAACATCATCGTCTATATCAAAGTAAATTTCTGCTTTATAAGTTACTGGAGCAGTTATAGCAGTTCCATTCTCAACTTTTAATGTTGCATTTCCTGCACTTGATTGATCTCCATCAGATGCCCATTCAACAGGAATTATCTGGAAATTTGAGAAGAATGGTGCTTCTAGTTCTGTTTCATTTAAACCAACAGACTTAAATTCTCCAGTGTATTCAACTGCAACTGGTGGTGCTGGCACAACTGAAACTTGCCATACATAAAGTCCAAGCAAAGCCACTAAAGTTATTGATGATAATATTATTGCTATTAAACTTCCTGTAGCAATTCCTTTCATTTTTTTACCTCCTTTCATTTTTTTAATTTCTAATTATTTCTAAAATAATTATTGCTGAAAAATAGTTTAGTAACAGTAGTATATAAATAAAATCGTACTACCTTATTAAAATAGTATAACTTTATATACAACTTATACTTTATTTTTATTATGCTTAAGAAGAAACCAATGATTCTTGACGAAGATGAATGGATAAAATTCCGTTCAAATGTTATAAATA
This sequence comes from Candidatus Aenigmatarchaeota archaeon, assembly GCA_046760145.1. Taxonomy (GTDB): domain Archaea; phylum Aenigmatarchaeota; class Aenigmatarchaeia; order Aenigmatarchaeales; family Aenigmatarchaeaceae; genus JBHIDO01. Next base: position 14,815 of record JBHIDO010000009.1, on the reverse strand, counting down.
TAAAAGTTGAGCCAAGACCACCAGCTTATGAGGTTTTAAATATATTAATAAGAATGTATAATGAAGGAAAGATAAAAATAGATTGGAATAATGTTAAAAGAATCAAGAAGGTAAAAAAGAAGGGATTATTTTGGTTAAGAAAGATATAATTTATGTTGAGCCAACAGAAAAAGAAAGAAAAATATTAATAAGATTGATAAATGGTAAAGCATCCCAAAGTGAGTTAGGAAGTATATCTGGAATGAAACCAGCTACATTATCTATAAAACTTGGTAGATGGAGAAATTTAGGTATTGTAAACTTTTTTTATGCTGGAAAGGATAAAATGGTTGAATTGAATAAAAGAAAAATCAAAACAGAGAAGACAATATTTGGTAAATATTCAATACCAGCATTTTTAGGACTGTTAATTTCGTCTATAATGTCTATGATTATATCTTTATATACTCTTGAGATGTCTTATTTGGTTGGAACATTAATAACAGTGTTATGTACAATAATTTCTTATTTTATTTATATAATATTTAATCCACAATATTCTAAGATATTAATACCAGAAAAGATAAGAAAAGAAGAAAAATCTACTTGGAAGAAGATTTGATTTTCTTTTTCATTGAATTCAAAGTAAGCCATATAGATACTAAAATAATAACTATTATTAGTCCTGGTAATATCCAATTTTGAATATCACTAATTGATATTGGTGATATTGTTTCTAAATAATAAACAGTTATATCCTTTATTCCTGTTGGTCCAGGATCAATGCTACCTATAAATATTTCTGTTGAACCACATTTATATAATAATTCTTTTCCAGTTGTTGTATCAATTATTTTTAACACATCTACACACTCTATATCTTCAATTTCTAACCACAATGTGTCTATTTTTTGATTAGATATTGACACTATACTATATGTTCTAAAATTATTACCAGTTGATGGGTCCCTTCCTTCTGATATTGACTTTATTTTTGCTGTAGGAATTTTATAAGTTATGTAATAATATCTTGTTTCAAACGGTGTTATATCATTTATAGTTACATTATATGTCCCTTCTACTAATGATAATGTTTGAATAGACTGATTACCAAGTTTTAATTTTAGGTCTTTTGCATATCCAACCCATACTGGCATATTAGCTGTTGGTATGGTCTGATTTACCCAATTAGTAACTTTTAAACTAACATTAACTTGTGCATCTTTACCAACCCAATATTTTTCTGGATAGAAATAATTTAAAATACCTGAGACTGGTGGAGTATCAAATAACATTCTGACTGTTATATTAGAATTTGGTGAAATTGTAATACTTATAGTAACATAGGCTCCATACTCATCAAAACTAAGAGATTTTGTAACATCATCAACTCTTATGTTTTGTGCATTTATTGGAACACCATATAACTTATATTCTTTATAAATAGTTATAGGATTCTGATTTATGAATGTTATGTTCCATTCATAATGAACTACATCACCTAATGGTAATGGAAGATTTATTATTCTTCTATTTATTTTTGTTTCTATTTCCTTTCCAACAGGTCCTTGTATTAGAACATCTTTTTCTACTAATAATTCTGGTGTATAACCACAAACTCTATCAGTTTTACCATTTCCATCTTGGTCAAATGTTTTTATTGACCAAGATTCGTTTGCAGTTATCTCTTTACAAGTAGAATAATCCGTCCAGTCACCATTAGTACAATCAAAAACATGAATAACAACTATATTTTCAGAAACATTTTGACACCAATATACATTATCATATAATGGCTCTTTTGGGCTTGTTTGATTCAACCTATTATAATATCCTAAGGAATCATATCCTTCTTCTGAAGTCATATTTGGTGAAGAAGTATTATAATCAAATTTATATATACCATCAACAGTTGATTTATTCATTACAGTTTCATTTATGAAAATTGTTGCCTTAAATTCACCAGAATACCAATATATTATGTTATCTGTATAGTCTTTATCATTGAAATACATTTTAAGATTTGCAGAATCTGTTGAGTTTGGGAAAGTTGAGTTAACATCAGTTATGTTAGTTACATTCTTTGTTAGAATGTCACTCCATATAGTGAATGTTTTGTTCCAATTAACACTTTGATTCATTATTATTTGTGAATGTGTTGGAGTCCCTTCTGACTTTCTTAATTTACTTGTATAATTGAAATATGTTATATTTGAAATAACTTCATTTGGTGAAAAATTGTATAAGAACCAACTCCAATTTCCTGGTTCTACTAAACCATCTAAAGGTATATCAGCAGTAACATTATAATTCAACACTTCAGAATCTATTGTGTTGTTTGATGTTACATTCTGTTCAAATAATACTTTACCTAATGTAGCGTTTCCATATTGCCTGTCAACTCTTGTTATGACAATCGGGTCTGGACCTCCCATTGGTGCAAATATTGAGAATGATGTTAAATTCCCATAAACATAATCTTCATTAATGTTTATACCTGAACCACTTACTATTACCCAATTAGTTCCGTTATATTTATATAATCTTATCCATTCTTCAGTTACATTTCCTAATTCAGATTCATTATAAGAAATATTCATAAAAGTATAACCATTTGATGATGTATTTGTTATATTTAGATAAATGCTTATGTTTTCTAAACCATTTGAATCTGGTGGTGGATATGTAACATTATTTTTTATTGCTACATCTTCAGCATAAAAATTTGTTGTTATATTAAAGAATGTTAAATTTAGAGCTGTTACATTTGAATTTGTTAAATTTAGAGTCCTATAAGAAATGTTCATATTAATAAATTTAGTAAAATTAGAATCAAAAGAAAAAATATCTCCACTTTTAATAATACTATTATTTTCAAAGGTTAGATTGTTACAAGTATAAAGTTTTATAGCATTATCATTATTTTCTAAATAATTATTTGATATATTCGTATCAATTAATGATTTATCTTCACCAACATAACAAAAAATACCATAACCACTATGATTTAGAATTGTATTATTATAAATGGTTATATTTTTATTTCTCCATAATTCTATGTAGATACCTCTATATGCATTAAGTATAGTATTATTTTTTATTATTGAATTATTTATAACAAATAAATGAATAGAACCTTTTGGTGCATTGATATATCTCCACTTATGAAAAGTTGCATTATTTAAATAATTATTTTCAACATACCAATTTTGTGTTCCATAATTATCATCACCTATTACAATACCATACATACCATTAAAATTATTAGTTATATTATTATTAGTAATATTAACAAAACCAGAAGATAAGGAATTACTTCGTACATTTATACCACTAACCAAAGAATCTGAACCAAAATCATAAATTTTATTGTTAAAAATAGTAATATTACTTCCATCAGTAAATACAATAGCACTACCATGACATTGTGTTATATTATTATTAGAAATTATAGAATTATAAATTTTTCCTGAATCTTGAATACATCTTCTTAAAGGATCCCCACAACTACCACCAATCCAATTATTATTCATTGTTAGATTGTTCACATTCAGATTAATAACTACATTTGCATTGTTAGTTCCATTCACTATATTATTGTTAAAATAAGTATCATTAACATTATCCAAGGTTACTGTTGTTGTATATGCTTTTTCAGTAATATAATTAAAAGAAATATTATTATTTATAGAATTAGCAAATTTAGAATTATTTAAATTATTTTTTACTATAATGTTATTATTAGAATTAAGTAAAAAAATTGAATAATCTTTGGCATTGTATATTGTATTATTTTCTATAGTAACATTATCAGTTTCAATTTTTAAACTATAATGTTCACTTAAATAAGAATCTTTCATTTCAAATATCGAGCCACTATTAATCCAAAAAGGAAATTCGTAATCAGAATTATTAGAAGTTAGGTTAGATTGACTTCTTATCGTGAAATTTCCGCCATCATAAACAGTTATGTTGTTTTGTCCATCAGAAATTAAGTTCATTATTAATGTTACATTTTTAAATGTTAAATTTCCATAAATAGACAAATTCCCATTTAATCTTATGATTTGATTATAACAATAAGTGTTATTATCTTCAGATATATTCCAATTTCCAGAATTTGGATATTCACAACCAGATACTCCCCATTGCCATATATATGCATCAAAATTAGGTGACCCACCAGAATAAGTAACGACATATTGTTCGAATGAATATTTATTTCCATCTGCATTATCACAGAATTGTATTTCGTAAGTAACATTTTCATTAACATTTCCACTTGTATCATTTTTTAATCTGACATCACCATCATCTTCTACTATACATTCCATACTTGTACATGTTTCATTATAAATTTTTCTTAAAATAGTAGTATTAGTTCCACAATCAGTTCCATATGGCACTCCCGCTCCACTCCAAAAAGAAAATCTTGCTGTTGTATCCCATATATCTGGACCCGATGAATAATACCACCACGTAACATTATATATACCGATACTCACATTAGCTGGAGTGCATGAATTACTGCCTTCAGGGCATGGTTCATTAATTAAATCTTCTAATGTTCCTATTGCAAATACTGATGTAGAGAAAACACTAATAAAAACTAAAAATCCTAAAATCAAATTTATCTTTTTAATTTTACCCATATATATCCACCTATTATTATTATTAACATTCCTATTAAAGATGATGTTCCCAATATCATTCCTTCTGGAAGAGCTATACCACCAGATAATGAAAATATTGGTGTTAATTTTAATCCTAGATCTAATAATATATTAATCATAAAATGTGCTCCTGCTGGAACCCATATGAAATGTTTTTTCAAATCCATTATAAAATCTTCATCTACCAATGGTTGTAATATATAATCCATCATAGTGAAGCTAATACCTAGAACACCACCAACTATAAATGGTAATATAGTATCAACACCTAAAATGAATACATAACTGACAATATGTAAAGGCATCCATAAACCAAATCTTGATATGAAATAAGATATTGTCATTGAAGTATTTGGATTAAATCCTTTTTTTACTAACTTATTTGTTATACCTTTCCAAAACCATATAACAAGTATTTCTTCACCAAAACCAACCCAAGCATTTAATGCAGTTGAATACCATCCAAGAACTGTTGCGAATGGTAAGAAAAAGGGAACTGCTGTTTTGAATAATGTCCAGTTTGTACCAGCAATTATTGCTGATGGTTTTATAACAAAGAAGTATAATACAGTTGAAAACATAGCTCCAAATGCAAATAAAACTGGTGCAAGCCATTTTTTTCTTTCAGGAAGTTCAAAACCTAAAGCTTTTACAATTCCAGTTATACCTTCTCGTGATGTTGCTACAACAGCAACTATTACAAATAATGTTATTACACTAAAAAATATGACTGGATTTGTCACACAAGCACTTATGTTATATGGATAACTTTCTTGACATAAAGGAGTATTAACAACATTCCAATAATCAAATAATAAAATAGAAAATGCTATTATAAAAGGTACCAAAATTATTGAAATTCTTTCTGGAACATTTTCAAAGTAACCCATTTAATCAACTTTAAATCTATAATACCATATTATTGTTATTATTAAAAATATATCAATTATAATAAATATAATTATCAATAATACTTGAAAATCAATCATAAGTTCAGAATTTATTGAACTTAAACAATCTTTTGGACAATTTATATAATTCTCTCCAATATTTTCATTATTTTCATAAACTTTTTCACATACACCATTTCCACATACAGGTATTGCCAATACTCTTGCTGATAAAATAATAAAAATAAAAACAACCAAAAACATTATATTTTTTATATTTACCACCTAAATAATTCTATAAAACCATGATATGGTGCTACTATTTTTCCAGTTGATACATAAGTTGCTAGTGCTCCTAAAAATCCTATTGCTAGAAATATACCCATAAACAATATAAATTTAGATACTCTATCCCACTGAACTTCTCCTTTTGCCCACATAGCAAATTTCCATACAATCCATATCAAAAATATTGTTACTAACATACTTCCAAATATTAACTCAAGATTTCCAAATATTTCCCAAACAGTCAGACCACCACTTCTAATTGTTATTATTGCTTCAGACATTATTTCTTGACTTGAAAATAACAACATACCAAATCTTATTAATATATTTAAAAGATTTTGTAATGAGAAACTTTTAAATAAATTTACAAAATCATTCCATAACCCCACTATGAAATGTAATATCATTAATCCTATTGATACTAAACTTATTCTATTACCAAAAATTTTTCTAGGGACACTCATTTAAACACCAGTAAGATTAATAAACAAAATAACTAAAATGCTAGATATTATTATAGTGCTTAATATAACATAGAATGTTCTAACATAAATATTTTCCAATTTACATACAGTTGATCTTTGTATTTTACAAGCAATTATTTCAAATAAACTATCAAATATATAATATATTAAAGTTATTATTCCAGTAAATCCTAAAGCTATAAGGAATGATAATACAGAAGAATAAAATTCTATTAATGTTGAAAAACCACTAAAAAACATAAAAACAAGAAACACAATTATTGTAGAAGAAAACCATACTTTTTTTGTTATTTTGCTATATAAGTAATTTGTTATTATTGCTAGAGTAAATGATATTGTTGAAAATATCATACCAATAGAAATAGTAGGATCAACACCCATAAAATAAATCAAAATTGATATTATAATAATGGTAAATGCAAATCCTCCAATTTTGTGCCAATTTTTTATAAATCCTACACCAACTGATGGTTTTAGCATAATATTAATTTACAATTCCAGCATATAAAATTATCTAAAAGAAAGATTTAAATATACTAATTTATAAATATAATATCATAATTAGATGTTGTGATGATGTTAATGGCTAATAAGAATATATCATTTGATGACAATGTGTTCGCATATCATCAACCAATAGTAGATAAACATTTTAAAGGATGGAGTTCATTTATTAATTATATACTAAAAAGTATAAAAGATAATCCAGAAATTTTTAGAATGATATTTAAAAATATTGAAAATGATGATAAAAAATGAGGAAAAACATAATTTTAATGATATTATTTACATTTATATTAACTTCACAAATAGTTCACGCAGTAACACTTTATCCTTATCAAGAAAATTTAGGAAATTTAAATCCAGGTCAAGTCAAAACTTATCAACTAACAATGTTTTATAATAATGAAACAGTTGATTTGTCTTCTAATCTTGATTGGATATATTTTCAACAAACACATTTTGAGTTTCAAGATCAAGGTAGTCTTGTTACTAATTATACATTAGTTGTTCCTCCTAGTGCTAATCCAGGAAGTTATACATTTACTATATTTGCTAATTCTACTGGTCAAAATTCTTATGCAATAAGAGATTTTAATATTCCACCACCAGAACAACAAGGATTATCTATTAGCTATGAAGGTTTGATATGTCCTGGAAAATCAATATTTTTTGTTGTTAAGGATCAAACAACTGGTGAAGGTGTTTCAGGAACATTAATTGCATATACTTCAACAAACGAAGTTATAACAGGAGGACCATTACAAATAACTAATGGATATACAAAGGCAATAACAATTCCAATACAAGAAACATCATACATAATGGTTAAAGCAGAAGCAACTGGTTATCAAACAACAAGCAAAACTTTTGTAATTTCACCCAATTGTGCTCCAGCACAACAAGGTGAAGAAGGTTTAAAACTACAACTAATACTTTCTAATACAAATTTCACTATAACTGGTGAACCAATAAATATTACTGGTTTAGTAAAGACAAATGTTAGTAGTGTAAAAGATGCAAATTGTATTTATAGTGGTCCAGAACTAGGTTTTGTAACTTCTGGTATTGGTGGAATATGTATAATAACATTAACTCAATCTGGAGATTATATTATTTGGGCTGAGAAAGAGAATTATATACAATCTGACCCTATTTTAATAACTATTTCTGGAGTAACTGAAGAAGAACAAAAAGAATCTTTATTCATAAAACTAATTTTAAATAGTCAGCCATTCTCTTCTGATTCTGTAATAAATCCTGGTGATACTTTAATAATAAAACTAGTTGATAGGGATTTCAATATAATTCCTATTAATATTGAAGGAGTTATAAAATATGATAATTCTGGTAGAGAACAGACATTTAGTTTTAATAATGGTATTAGTGATGAAATTAGAGTTCTTGAAAGTGGTGAATTTACTATTAATATACCAGAAACAGATAATTATAAGAGTTATACTCAACGATTTAGAGTTGGAGGAGAGTTTAACTTATGGTGGATAGTAATAATATTAGTTGCTATTAGTGCTATTGCGATTTCTGCTTGGTTATTTATTAGAAAGCCATATAAAAAAGTTGGTTATGGAATTCCTTCAGAACCAGAAGAATTCTTAGAAAAGGTAGAATAAAATGGTTTTTAAAAAAATTAAGAAAAAAATGAAAAAATTAATTTCACCTAAAAAAGAAGAGCTTTATATATTAAAACCAGCAGAATCAATACCAGAATTAATGAAACAAATAGAAGATTCATTAAAAGAAGAAAATGCATACTTGAAGTCAGAAGTTTTAAGGTTACAGAAAATTGTAAAGGAATATAAAAAGAAACTAAAACCAAAAGTAGAAGAAGAAACAAAGAAAATTCGTGCAGATGTTCTAAAGAAAGCAAAAGCTTTGAAAAAAGCAAAGGAATTAAGAAAGATAAGATTTAAAATTGAAGGAAAACAACCAATTTTTTTAACAAGAAGTAGAAGAACAATGGGTCTTTTTAATAAATTATATGGTATAGAACTACATCAAACAGACGGTGGTGAAATTGTTTTCATACCACTTTTAACAAATGGTAAGGAACATAGAAGATTACAACAAGGTGTATTGTCTTTTAGAGATATGTTTTATGAAAAGGCAAATATTGTTAATCAAATAAAAAGTGGTGTGGTTCACTCTAGTTTTGATATTGCTGATGGTAGGCTTATTGTTGTTCAAACAAACCCAAATATTAAAGATACTGATAGGTATCAATATGAAAAGAAAATTGCAGAATTAAATGAAAAAATAGATGAAATGAAATCTAAACTTTATGATACAATTAAAAGGGAAAGAAAATTAATTGAAGAAAAGCAAGAAATTGAATTAGCAAAAGGTGTTGAAGAATATTCCACAGAATATTCTAAAGGAGTTTTAAAATCCGCGTTGGATAAAGTAAAAGGTCTTGTTTCAGAGTATGGTAAGATGATGTTAGCAAATCAAGATGCTGAATTAAATAGAGTATTAACAGAACAATTTAACAAAACTTTAAGGAGGTCAGTAGATAAATTATTAACAGAACTTGAAGTAAAATTACCTAAAGAAGTCAGAGAGATTGTAAGGGAACAATTAAAAAAAGATTTTGCAGAATTATCTGAAATTGCTGAAAAAAGATTGACACCACAAGTATCACCACCATCACCACCAAAGGTTGAGAAAAAATGAGTGAAATTAAACCAGAATTATGGCTTAAAATTGGTTTTAGAGTTCCAAGTGAATTTAAGGAAGCATGTGATATAGCTATGGATTTAACAAAAACTTTAGATAAGTTAAGCATAGGACTAGAAAAAGAAATTTTTTTAAGATCAGATTTTATAAAAGTTAAGCAATTATCAAAAAGATTAATGACATTTATTTTGAATATTCCAAGAAGAGAAGAAGTAGATGAAGATAAACTTGAAGAACTTGAAAAAAATTTAGAAAATTTAGTTAAAATACTTGCAGAAAGAGAAAAAGATAAAGTAATATCAGACTTGGAAAGGAGAACAGGAACATCAGCACTTTTTTACATAGGTGATATATATGAATTTTTGGGTATATTTTATGATACATTAAATGAAACTATTATAGCAACAGAATCAGATTTCAAAAAAAATTTTTCTGAAATAATATTAAGAAGAATTGGAATATATCCAGAATTACCAATAGTTTCAATTGAAAGAAAGAGGGGAGAATAATGGTATCACAATATGAAGTATTAGAATATTTAAATGTTTTTGGAGAGAGTAGATCAAAAGATTTAATTATGACATTTGGTCCTTATGTTTGTTTTACTATAAATAGATTAATAGCAAAGCAACTTATTGTTAAGTTTTATCCTGAAAATTCTAAAAGACCATTATTTAAATTATCAACAAAAGCAATAAAATATTTAGAATATAAAAAACTTGATAGTTTTATAGATGGTAATCAAATAGCAGAAAAAATGGAACAAAAAAGGTTAGAAAGATGTGGAAAAAGATTTTGGAGACCTTGGGGTTTAAAAAAAGAGAGAAAATAGGATATTTTGCGATAGTAGATTTCACAGAATTTGCTAGACAATATTGTGTAGGTGGTAGCATAAACAAGAAAATATATATAATATATAATAATAATATGACTAACATTTCATATCCTTATACAATACAAAAAGTTAAAGAACTTGAATTAAAAGGAATTCCTGTAATAGATTTAACAATTGGACTTGAAAGACCAAAAGAAAGCTTTTTCATTCCACCTTCAAAATTAATTTCTGGCAGGCTTGAAATAAGGAGAGTGGTTTAATGGACGGACTAACTATCATTATAATAATACTAATTATAATGATAATTTTTATTATTTTTATAGTATTAAGAAAAAAATACTTTGGAAGTGAAGATTCGTTTTTTGAGCAACTAAAAAAGTTAAAGGATGAGTGTTTATAATGAAGAAAAAATTATGTCCAAATTTTAGTAAGGGTTATTTTAGAATAGATTTATTTCAATTAATAAATGAAGATGATAAAGTTATAATGATACCAAGAAAAATTTATTTAGGTGAAAAATAAATGCAAGTAGCAATAATTAATATAACAAAAGCATGCCCTTTGAAGTGTCCAGGATGTTATTATTATACTTTTTATAATAAAAAAAATGCTCATATAAAATTAAATGATTACAAAAAAATAATCAATAGATTATCTGAAAATAATGGTTGGAAAAGAATTGAATTATCTGGTGGAGAGCCATTTTTACATCCTAAGCTATTTGAAATGGTTAAATATACATATAAAAAAATAATTAGACCAATAGTTTTTACTTCTGGTGTTATAAATAATAGAAATAAAATAAGAAAGTTAAAACCTTATATTGATTCTTTTAATGTTACTATAAAGTATCCAGATAAAATGGATGATGGTTTTAAAGGTATGCCAGGTGCTCTTGAAGACGCATTGAAATTTTTGAAAATATGCTATAAACTTAGAATTTTAACAAATATTCATTGGACTGTTGATAATTTTAATTATGGTTGTTTTGAAGAAATGTATGATATAGCAAAAAAATTTAGTTCAAAATTAATAATGCTTAGATATTTACCATTCTCTAAGGAAATGATGCCACGCTATCTTAAGGAAAAATATTGGGAATCAATAGTTGAATATGCTTTAAAATATGAAAATGTTCATATTGGTTTCCCTTCATATCAAACAACTTATAATTATTGTGTTGCTGGTATAACAAGATTAGCTATTTCAGTTGATGGTGAAGTAAGCCCTTGTATATATTTAAATAATTCTGTTGGTAATATTCTTAATTTAAGTTGGAAAGAAATTAAAAGAAGATTATTAGTATGGAGAAAGAATTATAAAGCAAAAATAAAATGTATTGCTGAAGAAAAATGTTTAGGAGGGATTTTATGAGTAAGAGAATTGAAAAACTAATATCACAAGGATGTAAAATTGTTGATGAGACAGATGATACGGTAATACTTAATTGTCCTGGTAGTGTTTTAGAAAAACAAGGTGTAGTAATACCAGATAATAAAAAAAACATAATATTAGTTTTTCAAAAAAAGGTAGAATGAAATGAATAGAGTATTTTATGTTAAGAATTGTTGGATTTGTAAAGATGAAGTATTTGCTACATTAATGGCAAATACAGAATTACCTATTGGTGAAAAAATAATACCAACAGATGCAACTTCAAAGGACCCAAGCTGTAAATTTTTAGATAATATATATGGTGGAGAAAGGAGAGTGCCAACACTAGTTTTATCAAATCTTGGTATGATAGAAAGATTTGGTATAAGAAAAGGTGAAATTGATCATACATTAAAAATTAGCACATTAGATTGGGTTCATAGTCTCACTTTCATAAAATCAATAAAGAATATATTATAAATTTATATACTTTAAAAAATAATTAATTAAAAGGTGAATGTATGGGAATAAGATTAGAAGAGCCTGGTTGTGTAGTTGATGAAAAATCAAAAACAATAGTATGTAGAGCTAAATGGAGTGAAGGTGGAAAAAGATTTACATTAGAAGACAAAAAACCAGTAGTATTTAGGCTAACTGGAAACGGAAAAGCAGTATTGGTTGATGGTGGTAATGCAAAACCAGAAGTTATAGACCAGTTAGCAAGACACATAGAGAAAAGAGTATTATTATAGTAACAATTGTCATAGTGTATTACTATGTTAGTAACTAATGTTTTATCAGACTTTCATTTATTAAGAATATGCTCTAAAACACTTTCTTTTTAGAAACAAAGAGATTTTAAGGCTTAAAAAACAATTGTCGTATAATAATTTACTTCTTTAAAATCTCACTTTTTACAATCAATTATTTCAATAGATTTAATTTTATTTGGCGGTATATGCCCTTTATGTCTGAAACTATGTTCTGGGAACAATGGATCTTTTTCCACTTTAACATTTTTTGTGTCTATTTCAAATATTTGACCTTGATTTGATAATCCAACCTTTTCAGCAGTTCCACAAGCAAAAATTATTGCTAAATCTTTTTTATCAGTAAAATAAACATAACCAGGTTCCGAATAACAACTCTTTCTGAATTTAGGCGGAACAATAGTACAACCTGCTGGATTTAAACCTTCTTTTTCTATAAAACAACCAAGAGCCCTTGCTGTCCCATGCCATAATTTACTCATTAGTCTCACTTTTTAAGTTTCTATTTTCCATTGTCTACATGCATATTCAGGCTTTATACGGAATACAATTGGTATTTTTTTTATTCCAGCACGCCTTGATGCTTCTATTCTATGTCTCCCTTCATGTCCAGCTATCCAAGTATATTTAAAACCTGGACGCTTACTTTCTATATTTAAACATAATTCAATCCAAGGAGGATTAATAGGTTTTTTCTTTTTTATTCTATCCATTAATTTTTTAATAGTAGATTCTTCAAATGATGTTGGTGGAAATAGTTTTTTACCATCTTCTGGACTTGTATGTATTACTATTGCTTTTTTATATTTTAAAGCTTCAGATATTATTGTTTCTCCCCACCAATCTTTATATCTAGCATGTGTTGGGAAATTATCAATAAAACATACATTATTTTTTACAATTCCTCCTAATCTCTTACATGCTTGAAATTCCTCAGTCATATTTACCAAAATCAATAATAAATATTTTTGCTTTTGAATCACCAAATAAACCAGTAAGTTTTAATTCTAATTTTCTTTCTTCTATTTCAGACTTTATATCTATTGGTGCTTTAACTTCAACTTGGTGTGTTTTACCTTTTATTGTTGAAAGCCACCAAACTTTACATATATTCTCTTCTTCATTACAATTTACACCTGCGAATACTAATTCTTCTTCAATCCACATTTTTTCAACCATTTTAATCACATACAAAATTTTAAAAATATTTTATCAGTTTCATAGTCAGCTTCAATAGAAAATGCACCACAATATCTTTCTCCTTTATCTATACATTTTTCAGCATTATCAAGAGAAATTCTAATGTTTTTTTGTTCTTCAATCCCACAAGCGTCTTCAACCCTAAATAAACTTGTACGTGCTATTGAAATAAAATCCTTTGCTTCTCTTTTTGAAAATTCGGTAGGGTCTCTTAAAAGACCTTCTATTATTCCTAGATTTCTTTTTAGTATCATTAATCTTTCTACACAACCACATTCAACTTCAGTCATTTTAATTACCATTTAACTTCTTCAGCAATATCTTCTATTTCTTCTTCCCACAATTCATCTGCTCGTCTTATAGCTTCTTCTATAACTTTTTCTTTTTCATCCTCAGTTAATTTTAAATTCTTTTCATTAATCCAAAATTCTACTGCTGTTCTTAAATCACTTTTTTTTATTGGAAATTTACCACTACAAGTAATTTCTCCTGTTATGTCATCAACTTTACAAGTTAATGTTTTTTCTATTATCATATTATTCACAAATATACCTTTCATTTATAGGTATTATTTCTTCAATTTTCCCAGTTTTTCTATTTATATTTATATCAATCCTACAAGTCATTTCAAATTCACTTCTTGTTATACAATCAACAAATAAATTAGGATCTTTAACATATCTTAACTGACATAATCTACCATCTATAAAAAATTCCTTATCCCCTATCTTAATTTTATGTAATGCTCTTACCACATTTACAACCTCTTTGCTACATCCCAAATCTTCATAACAGTATCAACATCAGGATCAAGAAAATTTCTTCTTCCACTTAATTGAGCAACTTCAACAAATCCTTTACCTTTTTTATATTGAAGAACTCTCACAAATTTTGGTCTTATTGGAATAAAACTTTGAGATTTTGAGTCAACTTGATAATATTTTAATTTATTAAATTCTTCTTCTTTACCGTTATTATTATAAACAAATTTTAGAATATAACCTCTATCTTTTAATTTTTTTAAGTGAACCAGCCATTGAAATTCTTTAGGTATCTTTGGTATTTTTGGTTTATTATCTTCATGAATAAATATAACTCTTTTTGGTTCCCCTTTATGTATTATATG
>JBHIDO010000008.1:0-25129 GCA_046760145.1 Candidatus Aenigmatarchaeota archaeon | reverse complement strand
TGGATTCTACTATTGGAAATCCTATGCTAATGATACACAAGGAGCATGGAATGTAAGTGATACTTGGAATTTCACTATTAATAAAGCAACTTCTAACACATCACTAACAATAGAACCTGATTCACCAATCACTTATGGAACCCAATCAAATGCAACTTGTACAGATGATAATCCTGAAGCAGATTCAAATCTATACAGAAATGAATCTAATGCTAATAATGAAAATAATACATATTTAACATTACCAGCAGGTATATGGAATTATACTTGTAATGTTACACAAACTCAAAATTATACATCAGCAACTAACTCATCAATATATGAAGTAAATAAAGCAGATCCAACAAGCAGTTTGCACATAGCAATAAATGGATCTGAATCAAATCAAGAATATACTTATCCTTATCCAACCAATACAACAGGTTGGAGTGATTTATCAGACAATCAAGACTTAACTTTTAATTTATACAAAAATGATAATTTCATAGTAGGTGGTGATCCAGCCACTGAAGATATTTTACTAGGAGTGGGAAATTATACATATATTTACAATACAACTGGTGGGCAGAACTATACTCGAGGAAATATAACAAGATTATTAAATATCACCAAAAATACAACAAATCCGGTTAAATTATATCTAAATGACTTGAATCAAAATGTTACAATCACTTATGGAACCCAATCTAATGCTACTGGAATTGCACTTTATTCTGATTCCGGAGAATTGAATTTATATAGAGATGAGCAAAATGCAAATTCTGAGAATAATTCTTTAATTACTTTGGCAGCTAAACCATTTGGTTATGCTTATAAACTTAACATAACTGGTAATGAGAATTATTCTTCAAATTCATCAGGAGTTACATATTATTTATTTATCAACAAAGCTCCAACTACAATCAAATTATATTTAAATGGAAGTGAATGGACTTCAGATGCAGAATATACTTATCCTTATCCAACGAATGTCAATGCAACCGTTAATGTATCATCACTAACTGCTACTTTAGAAAGAAATGGAACAGATTATGGAAATCCAGAAGAAATATTGTTAGGAGTTGGTTATTATAATTATACTGGTTATTTTGTTGAAAATGAGAACTATACAGGATCATCTAACACAAAATTTTTGAATATAACTCCAGGTCCTTCTGAATCTTACTTATATCTAAATGATTCAAGAGCTAATAAAAATTATAATACTGGTGATATAGCTAATATAACTGCAGAAACTAATGTTACTGGTACATACATAGAAATTTGGACAAATTACTCTGATGGGAATTGGAAATTATGGGATAATGGTAATAGTCCATTATATAACATAACTCAATTAAGTGTTAATGGAATATGGAATTGGACTGCAAATTTCACTAATGAGAATTATACTTCTTCATATGAAAGTTGGTATGCAAACGTAACTACACCTCCAGACACTGAACCACCACAATGGTCTAACAACCAATCCTACACACCATCAACTTATGATTCATCTATTTTATCAGAATTCAACATAACCTGGACAGATAATTATGCGGTTCACAAAGTTTTGTTTGAATCAAATATCTCTGGTTCGCCTGATAATTATTCAATGACAAATAGTTATGGTGGCAATATCTATAATTTCACAAGAGTGTTACCAGCAGGAACATATTACTGGAAATCTTGGGCAAATGATACTGCTACACCAACTAACTGGAACTACTCTGATACCTGGTACTTTACAATAAATAAAGCAGATCCAACAAGCAGTTTGCACATAGCAATAAATGGATCTGAAAATAATGCAGAATATGTTTATGAAACCATAACTAATACAACTGGCTGGTCAACTATTACAGGTCAAACCATAACTTACAATCTTTATCGTGATTCTGATTTAATAGGCCCTGGTGATCCAATTTCTGATATAACAAGATTAGGAGTATCAAATTACACATATATCTACAATACTACTGGCAATCAGAATTATACTAGTGGTGGTATTTCAAGATTATTAAACATTACAATTAAAACTATTTCAATATATCTTGCATTGAATGGGACAGAAGGTAATAAATCATACACATATCCAGAAGCAGTTAATGCAACTGGTTGGAAAGACTCTACTGTAAATAACGAAGGTACAGTTTATCTTTACAGAAACGGAGAACTAAAAAATTCTGGTTCTGTTGCAAAAGAATTAATTTTATTGGGAAATGGAACTTATAATTATTCTTTAACATTCTCAGCAATCAATTATTCTGCAGATCCGATTGTTAATGACAGATTTGCTTTGATAAATAAAGGGATACCAACCCTAATGTTAACAACATCTCCTGGTTGGACAAATACATATCCAACTTCTACTACAACAACTTGTTATGCAACTAGTATTAATAACGAAGTTTCTGCTAATTTATATAGAAATGATTCTAATGTAAATTCAACTGAAAATGATATACCAATAACATTACCAGCAGGTATTTGGAATTACACATGTAATAATACTGAAACTGGTAATTATTCTATAAATTCAACTTCAAATATTATGACAATTAATAAAGCAAATAACCCTGTTTATTTGCACTTAAATGGAACTCAAGGTAACAGAACATATGTTTATCCAGAGGCAGTTAATGCAACCGGGACCTCAACAGCAGGAACAGTTTATTTATACAGAGATGATTCGTATAAAGGAACAAACGAACAGATATTATTAGGAAATGGAACATATGAATATAAAGTAAATGCAACTGGTAATGAAAATTATTTAGATAATACTTCTGGTGTCACATATTTTGCCTTTATTAACAAAGGACCAACTCTAACGAGATTATTCTTAAATAATTCTCAAGAAGATAAAAAATATTTTGCAAATGAGATTGCCAACTTTACAGTAACAGTAAATGTTTCTGGTAAGACAGTTTATCTAGATACAAATATTTCTGGTTGGGTTGAACAATCTGATACAACACCTTTAATGAATTATACAAATCTAACAACAGAAGGAGTTTATAACATAACTGGTTATTTTCCAGAAGGAGAAAATTATTCAGGTTCATCCCAAACATATTATGCAACTGTTCGTGGGCCTTATCTTGAAATGGATTTGATTGAACCTACTGGAACAAAGTTGGTAAGGGAAGGGGAATCATTCTTCATGAATTCATTAGCAACATGTAAAGGAGGAAATTGTGGTGAAATAAACATTACCCCAAGATATAATTTAGAAGTTATAGGAACTTCAGGAACTTTATATGTTAATGATTCTTTAATAACTTGTAATTTAATAAAAGATCAAAGTTGTTATGCAAATTGGACTGTTTATACTACAACAATTGGAACATGGAACATTGATGTAAATGCTTCTCCATTAGAAAATGATACAGAAGATTTCACATTATCAGTTTATAGGGTTGTTGTGGAACGTGTTCCTACTCCAATAGGAGTTTTACCATCACCATTGTTAGATTTAGAAATAGTTAATTTAACTCCTTATGTTTTTGCAGGAGATAATTTAGTTTATACAATTAGATTAACTAATATCGGTTACAATGAAACTAGTTTTGATGCTGTAATACACAAGAGAATAATTCAAGATAATAGAATATTGATAGAAGATGTAATTACAAGATCAATGAAAACAGAAATTTTAATCACAGATTCTATAAATGTTCCTGAGGATTTTGTTCCAGGAAGATACTTCTTTGAATTGTTTGTTGAATATGATAATAAGAAAGCATCTGCATTAGCAACATTTGATGTTAAAAAAGATTGCTTGATATTAAGAGATGCATCATTTGATTTGTTCAGAAGAAAATATACAATAATTTCAGATGATTTGAAAAATGTAGAACTTGGATTTGACAATATTTGTAATATTCCATTAACAAACCCCACATTATATATCGATGGAAGTAAATTAAGATTACCAACAATTTCTAGTCAGGGATTTGAAAAAATAATAGATTTTGACAGGTTCGGTTTACATAATGCTACTATAACTTATACAGAAGGTCTTTCTGAAATTGAATTTTATTTAAATAGAAAATTTGATATCACCACAGCATTAATTACAATAATTATACTAGGTTTAATTAGTTTAGGAATATTCTTAACAAGAAGATACTATGGAAAATTAGTATTACCAAGATTAATGGAAAGAAGAAGAATAGAAATATTCAAGCAAAATCTAAAAAAAGAAATTATTAAAAGAATAAAGAAAAAAATTAAAGAAGGTGGTTTAAAATGAATTCAAAACAAGAAACATCTCAAATTGCAGAAGAGATAGCAGAAGAAACATACAAACAGGTTGCAAGTAAATTTAGAATAGTTACAGATTTAGAAATCAGAGTAAAAAGATTGGAAGATATAGTGAAAGAACATGTAGATAATTTTAAAGTTGTTGCAATAGAAACAGAAAGGATGATAACAGAAAAATATAATGAGCTGGTGAGACAACAAGATGAATCTGTTACAATGCTAGTTAGTGATATTCAAGATCTAAGAGATGAAATAATAGCATTAAAAAACAAATTAAAAAGTACAGTATGAGTTGAAATAACCTTTTTATAGTTTTCGGTACTATTTTTCATTTAAATAGTTTTTCTTTATTATTCTAATTATGGGAGAATCATTAAAAAAGGCGGATGATTTATATTCGAAAGGAGATCTTGAAGAAGCAGAGAAAATTTATAATGAAGCTATTCAAAAAGAAGATAGAAGACAAACCGCTTATGCATTTAGAGGACTAGGTCTAATATCATTAAATAAAAGAAATTCTGATGAAGCTTTGGATTATTTTGAAAGAAGTTTAGAAATTTTTAGAGAAATAGGTGATAAGATTGGCGAAGGAAGTATTCTAGGAAATATGGGATGGGCATATAAACAAAAAAGTGATAATAAAAAAGCTTTAGAATATTTTGAGGAGAGTAGAAAAATTCATGAAGAATTAGATAATAAGTATAATTTAGCACAAGACTGGTTTAGTATAGGAATGGTACATGGAGATTTAGTTGAAATTCCTGAGGCACTTGAATGTATGGAAAAAAGTCTTGATATTTTAAATGAATTGGATGATAAAATAAATACAGTAAATGTTATTTTTAATCGAGGAAATTTGTATAGAACTATAGGAGAGTTAAATGAAGCAGAAAAAGATTATAGAAAAGTTTTAGAAATTCTACAAGAAATTGAACATAAAGGAAAGGAAGAATTTCAAAAACAAGTAAAAAAAGCACTTAAAGAAATTGGAGGTGAATAAATCTGAAAAAAATACTGGCAATAATGATAGGATTCTTAATAATAGTAGCATCTCCATTAGCACTAGCACAAAAATCAGAGCCAGAACCAGATCCATATGCAATATATCCAGATGGTGATAATATCTGGGGAACTCAGATAAAATATGGTAGAGTAATGGCAGTTTACTTTCTAACTCTAACTAAACTACAATTAACAGGGCCATATGACGTAGAGGTTGATAGCGAAAAGCATCGTGATGCATTAGTAAACAAAATAGAAACAACAATAAAATTGATAAAAAATGGTAATTACAAAGCTGCATCAAATAAAATTGAAAATGATATCATTAAACATGGAGAAAAATGGATATTAACCGAAGATTATCTTGAAGGAACAAGATACGAGGACGGCTCATTTTCCTTTAAGTCCCCATTACTATCAGCTATACATGCTTTAGAACCTGAGTACAGATATGATATTATTCTGGATAGGGACGGGAATGGATTACAATTTATTAGAGATTGTGGAAACTGTGTTTCTCTTGGGCCTTGGTGCAAATATGTAAACTAGGCCCTTTTTTCTTTAATCACTCCAGAATTTTTTAGTTTTAATAAATTGTCTTTCGGCATTTAGGATATCTCTAAAGAACATGTTCTCATTTTTATGCATTCTAGCAAGGATTCTTGAGGCTGTTTGTGGTCCAATTCCTCTTCCTGCTAAAACAATTGCAGCTTTCTTACCATAAACAATTGTCAAATCAGCAGATCTTTTTATTCTTTCTAATTTCTTTAATTCTTCATTTGTTAAATCTTTTCCTTGCAATCTTTTTTTAATAATTTTTTCAGATTCTCTTTCATAAGGTCTTAAAATAGAAATCAATCTTGACTGACATTTTCTACATCTTGGCTCCCTTTCAACATCTTTAACATATTTTGTTAAAGAATATTTTCCACAATTAATACATAATAATCTAACCTTTGTATTTAGTAATCTTTTTTTGAATATATTATAAATTTCTTTTTCAGGTCTTTCTGGTTTTACAACATCACTTAATTCATATCTAAAACCTAATTTTGCTATAGGAGATAAACCTTTGGTTTCTATAATCTTTATTTTTTTATCTTGAATTTCTTTTAAGATTTCTTTTGATTTATTTAAATCCAATTTTTCTGTGAATAACTCTTTTAATGTTTCAATAAATATTGGAGAGTTCCAATAAACATCAATTAATCTATCAATATTTATTTTATCAAAGCTAGAAGTTTTACTAATTGCTCCAAACCTTTTAGCAATGTGAATAAACCTCCATTTAAATAAAGAAGACCTTGATAATGATTTTTCTAAAATAACTCTAATATCTTCGGGTCTGTAATTAAAAATAATTTTTTTAATATCTTCAATTTTACAATTCTTAAAAATTATTCTATACGGATCAGTTCGAGTTGTTATGAATTCTCCATATTCTGCAGATAACAAAGTAGAGATAAATCTGGAAAGAGTTTCATTAACCTTTGTTCCAAATAAACAATGCATTACACTATATTCTCCAAAATCTTCAAACATTATAATTTTATCATTTGGAATTTGATAATTTCTGATATGCTTTTTAATTAAAGAAATCATCTTATTTGCTGTTTGCCTTGTAACTGGATATTTTTTCATTATTTTTTCAGAAATTTCATTATTTTTCAATTTTTTATTAATTAGTTTTGCAATTTCATTTCTTAATTTTCCTACTTCTTGTGCAACTTCAAATGGAACCGGTATTAATTCTCCTTCCCAAGCAGGAATTGCAGATTCTATATTATCAATAGAATCAACAAAAACCATATTTTTATCAATAGAGATTATCCTCCAAGGCCTACCCCTAACAATAAAACTAGATCCAATTTCTCCATGACTTGCAATAAATTCTTCATCTAAAGATCCAACCGCTGTATTAGAAGCAGTATCTATTACACTATAAGATCTAGAATCTGGAATCACAGACAAATTCGAAAAATAATAATCAAATACTTTTCTAGTTCTTTTTATTTCTTTTGCTTTTTCATCAATCCAGATTAATCTTAATTGTTTTAAAAATAAAATAACATTCCAAAAATCTCTTTCACTTAATTCAGAGAATGGATTTGCACTTTTAATTATTTCATAAATTTTTTCAGGTTTCATTTTATAATTAAACATTAGTAAACCAATTATTTGATGAGCCAAAACATCTAGAGAATTTTTATGAAATATTAATGGCTCTAGCTCTCCCATTAATGCTTTTCTTGAAATAACAGCTGATTCAAAAATATCATCACCATCAGCTGATATAATTATCCCTTTAGAAATCCTTCCAATCCTGTGTCCAGATCTTCCAACTCTTTGAACTAGTTTTGTTACTTGTCTTGGACTCATATATTGTAAAACCAAATCTATAGAACCTATGTCAATTCCTAATTCTAAAGACGACGTTGCTATCAATGCTTTTAATTTTTCTGATTTAAATTCTTTTTCTGCTTTAATCCTAACTTCTTTTGATAAAGAAGAGTGGTGAACTTCATGTGGAAATTCTTTATCTAATATCCTTAGTCTCGAAGAGAGAACTTCTGCTGCTTCACGGGTATTTGTAAATGTTAATGCAGACCTATGCTCTTTTATTAATTCTTGGATTTTTCTTAATCTTGCAGCAACATTACTTCCTAGAAATATTTTTTCTGCAATTTTTCTATCAATCTTTTTTGGAAAAGGACTTTCAACAATTATTTCAATATCTTTTGGTTTTATTGCTTTGATTATTTTGTATTTTTTACTTCCAAATATGAATTTTGCAGCTTTTTCTGGAGAACCTATTGTTGCAGATAAAGCAATAATTTGAGGATTACTACAAATTTGTTTTAATCTCTCTAAACCCAATGTTAGTTGAATCCCACGTTTATTATCAACCAATTCATGAATTTCATCTATTACAATATATCTTATATTTTCTAAATGTTTCCTCAATCTTTTTCCAGTTAACATTGCCTGAATCTGTTCAGGGGTTGTTATCAGAATATGGGGAGGATGTTCAACTTGCAATTTCCTTTCTCTTTGTGTTGTATCACCATGACGAACAGATGCATCTAATCCTAGTTTATTACACCACCATAAAAGACGATCAAACATGTCACGATTCAAAGCTTTCAAAGGAGTTATGTATAACAAAGAAATAGGTTTATGTTCTTTTTCTATTAATTTATTAAATAAAGGGAGCATTGCAGCTTCTGTTTTGCCTAATCCTGTTCCAGCTATTGCTAATACATTATTTCCTTCGAGAATTTCTGGTATCACCAAATCTTGAACTAAGGTTGATTCTTTAAATCTAGATACGGCTAGCTCTTTTACAGTATTATTTAATATGTTGAATACATTCATGCTAACCGGTATGAATTAATATATTTCTAAAACTTAAATAATTTTTAGATAATATGAAAAATACATCTAGAATAATAAAAGTTTTGGAGAAATACTACAAAAAAAGATTAGGTTCTGTACATAAACGAGATGTTTTTCAAGTTTTGATTTCTTGTATTTTATCTCAGAGAACAAGGGAAGAAAGCACAGCAAAAGCATCTAAACAATTATTTTCTGTTGTAAAAAATCCTAAAGAAATTCTTAAATTACCAGATAAAAAATTAGAAAAATTAATTAAACCGTCTGGGTTTTATAAGCAAAAATCAAAAAACATTAAAAAATTATGTAGAATTCTTTTAAAAAAATACAATGGAAAAGTTCCTAAAACAAGAGAAGAATTGATGAAACTTCCTGGGGTTGGTTGGAAAACTTCTGCAATTGTTTTGTCGTATGGACTTGGAATTCCAATAATTGCAGTTGATACTCATGTTAATAGAATTTCAAAAAGACTTGGATTAGTTAATATGAATGCAAATGTTGAAGAAGTAAGAAAAGAATTACAAAAAATATTTCCCAAGAATAAATGGTTTTTAATAAATTTAGGTTTTGTTAACTTTGGAAGAGAAATTTGTTTGCCAAGAAAACCAAAACATAAAATTTGTCCTTTTAATAAGTTCTGTCCTAAATTGGGGTTGCATTAAGACCAAATGTGTAATTACCAGGAGTACAATTTGGATAAAAATAGTGTTTAACATATATGTAAAGATCTTCTGGGGGGATTGTTATTGGAATTTCTAAAGTTTCATTTTTATAAACATTCCATAATGATAATTCAACATCACTCTCATTTCCTGCAGATCCTGGTAAAACAGAAACAGTCATGTTAATATCAATAGAAACATCTGCATAATTTTTTATTTTAATTTTAGGAGACCATTTGGTTTCCCCCTGATGAACATCTTTTAAAGTATAGTTATCGTCATTTGAAGAACCTATGATATCTAATTCAATTGCAGGTTCAACTGTTGCATAACCTGTTATTGAACCGTAAGAAGAAATAACAGCTGATACTGCTACAGCTAGCATAATTAAAATTCCCAATATAATAAGAAATTTTTTCATATTTTTAATTTAAAGAATAATGGCAAATCATTATTTGACTACTTTTGTTGGTAAATAATTTTAAATATTTAAGCTTTTTTTCCAATAAAATATACATGATAAAATATCAGGAATTAAGCGCTGATGAACAAGTGGTTTATAGTGTATTAGAATCTTTAATGAGTAGTGGAACTAAAGTCGGATTAAATACATTGAAATATAATCTTAAAAAAGGTGGAGTTGGGTTTTTAGGAAGATTGAAAGGTTTAAAAGGCCTAGAAAGGAAAGGAATTCTGAAAAAAGAAAAAGAATGGGGAATGATTTATTATAAAATTGAAAACACTTTAGAATAATTTATTTCTTTTTTACAATTTTTCCATATTCATAAAGAACAGACATAGCTTTAACAGCTCTTTCTGGTGTGGGATATACAGGAATTCCTAATTTTTCCAATTTTCTAATCCTATCCATAACATAATTTCCACCAGCAGCACAAACTGTTATTGGTTTTCCATGAATCTTGCATTCTCCTAGTACAGTTACTATTTCTTCTGTTAAAGTAGGAATTTGCATTAAAGCTATACAAACAACACCATAAACATTTTTATCTCTTAATACAGCATCCATAGTTTTCTCATATCTTTCAACAGTAGCATCACCAGTTAAATCAACAGGATTTTTAGTAATTGCATATTTAGGAAGAAATGATTTTAATTTTTTAACAGTTTCTTTTGATAATTCTGCTAGTTCTAATCCACAATTTATTGCTGCGTCTGTTGCAACTATACCAAATCCTCCACCATCAGTTACAATAGCTATTTTATTCTTTTTTAAAACAGGTTGGTTTGCCAAGGCCTTTGCAAAATCAAATATTTGATCTGAGGTTTTTGCTTCAATAATCCCTGCTTGTTTGAATGCACCAGAATAAACTTCAGCAGACCCAGCCAACATTCCTGTATGAGAACTAACAGCTTCTGCTCCTTTCTTGGTTTTACCAGCCTTAAAACAAACAATAGGCTTTTTTCTCGATACTCTTTTAGCGGTTTTTATGAACTCTTTTCCATTTTTAGTGGATTCTAGGTATATTGCTATGCAACGTGTTGTTAGATCCTTTTCTAAATACTTTAAAAGGTCTATTTCATTTACATCTATTGTATTTCCAATAGAAATAAACTTTGATACTCCAACGCCTTTATTTGCTATGATATCTAATAAAACTGACCCAAATGCTCCAGATTGGGTTATAAAAGAGATAAAACCTTCTATAGGTCTTTTTAGACGGTTTATAGGGAAGAAAATCATATCAAGTCCTTTTTCATAGATACCTATGCAGTTCGGACCAATAATCCTCGTCTTACCTCTAGAAATTTTTATAAGCTCTTCTTCTCTTTTATTTTCCCCAATCTCGCTAAAACCAGAAGATATTATCACGATAGCCTTTATTTTCTTTCTTATACACTCCTTAACTACATTATTAACATCTTCTGCTGGTATTACTATTATAGCTTGGTCAATATGTTCTTCCACTTCTAATACAGAGGGATAAGCTGTTAAACCCATTATTTCTCCAATATTAGGATTTATAGGGTATATCTCTCCTTTAAAAGATAATTTAAGATTTTCTAGTATTGTGTGTCCTAGTTTTTCTGGATTTCTAGAAGCTCCTATAACAGCTATTGATTTAGGACTAAAGAATTTATCAAGATTTTGCATGCAGAGTAATATAACTGTTTTGGTATTTATTTATTACTCTATTAGCTTAAAAACCTTTGATCCTTCTCTTGCTCTCTCAACAACCTTTAAGCCTATGGATTGTCCTGTATTTGCTTCTTCAACATTTTCATGCTCAATTTGCATTGAATCAACTGTTTGTTCAAAGGTTTGTTCTCCTTTTTCAATAGAAATCTTGTCCCCAACTTTTAGAGTATCTTCTAATTCTACAACTGCTACAGATATTTTTGGATAAAAATGTGTTATTTTTCCTACCAGTTTTTTCTCCATCAAATCACCTAAATCTATTAGACTTCTTAAGTATAAAAACTTTATATTTCAAGGATTTCATATAAAAAATATGATAAGAGGAAAAAAGATGAAGAGTTGTCCTGGAAAAGGACTAATGATTGGTGGATTAGGGTTATTCATATTTGGTCTAGTGTTATGGTATACAGGTGATTGGTCAATAGCTTTCATGATAGTGGGAATTTTAGGAATTTTAAAAGGATTATACATTTATTCAAAGAAATAGTTATTTTTTCAATCTTTTGATTTTTGATTCAATTCTGTTCATTCCTTCTTCTATATTTTTCATAGATGTTGCATAAGAAAATCTCACATAACCTTCTCCATATCTTCCAAAGTCTCTTCCTGGTACAACAGCTACCTTTGCTTTTTTTAATAATAATTCAGAGAATTTTATTGAGTTCATTTTTAGATCAAAATTTACAAATGCGTAAAAAGATCCTTCTGGTTCTAAACAACTCAAGTGATCAATTTCATTAATCCTTTTAACCATAAATCTTCTTCTTTTATTATATTCTGTAACATTTCTTTTAATTTCAGCTTGAGATCCTGTTAACGCTGATATTGCTGCTATTTGTGAAACAGTTGGTGTGCATAATGTTGAATAAATATGTAATTTCTTCATCGCATCTATTATTTTTTTAGGTCCTGCTGCATAACCAACTCTAAATCCTGCCATTCCATATGTTTTAGAAAATGATTGCAAGGTTAATACTCGATTTTTCATTCCTTTTAAACTTCCTATTGATATGTGAGAACCTCTATAAACAAATTTTTCATAAGCTTCATCAGAAATTATTAATAAATCATTTTCATTTGCAATATCTGCTAATTCTTCTAAAACCTTTTTAGTATAAACAGTTCCGGTTGGGTTTGAAGGAGAATTTAATATCATGGCTCTAATTCTTTTTGTTTTTTCTGCAATTTTTCTAATTTGATCAGTATCAAACTGAAATCCATTCCTTTCAAATAATGGCATTGAAATTGGATAACCATTAAGAATTTCAACTGTTGGAATATAAGTAATAAAGCCAGGGTCAGGAACCAAAACACATTCACCAGGATCAATCACACACATTAATGCTAACATTATTGCTTCTGTACTTCCTGTTGTTACGATAACTTCTTTAGGAATTAGATTTATGTTATTTTCTCTTTTTAATTTTTTTACAATTTCTTCAATTAATTCTATTCTTCCTGCAGGAGGAGAATAATGTGTAAAACCCTTTTTCAAAGCTCTTTGTGCAGCTTTAATAATATGTTCAGGTGGTAAATAATCTGGTTCTCCTGGGCCAAAAGAAATTATATCTTTTTTTTCAACAGCTATCTTCAATAATTTTCCCATACTTCCCATTGGTAATTCTTCTTCTCTTTCAGATAAAGTTTTTCTTAAGGGCATACAGAAATATTATAAAGGCCAGTTTATATTTTTATCCTTTAATCACTGAGTAAAAATAAATCTGCAATAAAATTAAGTATAAATATTTGTTCGTGGTATTTTCTTTTATGGAAGATGCTTTTTTTGATGAAGAATTAACTAAAAACACCAGACTTATTACTTGTCCTTCTTGTGATAGTGAATTCAGAGTTAAAGTAGAAGATAATGAAACTGTTTGTGATGGATGTGGTGAGCAATTTTTATTAGAATTTGAGGGATCTTATCCAGAAGAATTTGTTTGGCATCCTAGTGAGGAATACTAAAATCCTTTCTTTTTTATTTATATTATGTAAATAATTATTATGGAAATAAAATCTATAAAAGATATTCCATCAGAGAATTGGGTAACTGGTGGACATGCACTTTGTGCTGGATGTGGTTCTGGTTTAGGATTAAGATTAACGTTGTTAGCATTAGGTCAAAAAACAATTATTATTAATACTGCTGGATGTTTAACATTACAAACAACATATCCTTACACACCATTCAAAACACCATGGTTGTTTCTTGCAATTGAGAATGCAGGAGCAGCTGCAACAGGAATCTATCACGCATTAAAGGTTTTGAAAAAAGAAAAAGATGTTAACATAGTTGCATACGCAGGAGATGGAGCACTTTATGACATAGGTTTACAATCTATGTCAAATACATTAGAAAGAGGAGATAATGTTTTCTTTATTGTTTATAATAATCAGAATTTTGCAAACACAGGAGTTCAAATGAGCTCTGCAACACCAGAATTTGCATGGACAACAACAACTCCGTTAGGAAATCCTTTTATGAGAAAACCAATTTGCAAAATTGTTGCTGCACATGGAATTCCTTATGTTGCAACTGCCACAGTTGGATTTCCATTAGATTATATAAATAAATTAAGAAAAGCTAAAGAAATGAAAGGACCCAAATTTATTGATCTATTATGTCCATGTGTTCCTGGTTGGGGATTTAATTCTAATGAAACAATTAAAATCAGTAAACTGGCAGTTGAAACAGGAGCATGGCCATTATACGAAATTGTAAATGGTAAATTTAATTTAACATATAAACCAGAGAAATTAAAACCAGTGAAAGAATATTTGAAATTACAAAGAAGATTTAAGCATTTAAAACAAAAAGAGATTGATCAGATTCAAAAAATCATTAATGAAGAATGGAATAAATTAACAAAAGGAGAATATTGGGAATCTAAAGAATATTAAAAAGAAAAAGGGAGGTTACAACCTCCAAAAAAATGAATTCACTCACTTAGTATCTCTTTCTTTTTCTCTTTCTTCTTCTGATTCTCTTTTTTCTTGCTTTCTTTTTGGCCTTCTTTGTTAATCTTTTCTTAGCCATTTTATCACTTTATCTTCGTCGCCTTCGCCTTGTTGTTCTCCGCCTTGTTGTTCTTCTTGTTCTTCTTCTCCTTCTTACCATGTTTTTCACCAAAAGTTTTACAAACAAAATGTTTGTATTAAATATTTTCTTTAACTTCTTTATAAATTTATCTGAAAAAAATTTAGTTCGACAAATTATAAAACCCAAAAACTTTTTTTACCTTTTAAAGTTTTTTTTGCAATTAATTCAAAATCTTTTTTTCCAATATGTTTTCCTCCTAAAGAAACAATAAAATTAGAAATATTTTTTTTATCAATTATTCCTGTTAATTCTGAATATAATACCCCTCCCATTCCAGGAGAAATATTATTATCAATTACTGCAATTCTATCACACTTACTTAAAGTTTTTATTATTTCATCTTTAGGATAAGGTCTTAAGCATCTTATTCTTAATAAACCAGCTTTAACTCCCCTTTTTCTTAAACTATCAACTGCAGTTTGAATTGTTGTTGAGATAGATCCTATGGAAACAAAAATTATTTTTGCATCATTTGTTTTATATTTTTCAATCAGATCATAACCTCTTCCAAAACTTCTTTTAAATTCGTTTCCAACTTTTTTTATTATTTTTTTAGAATTTAATTGTGCTTTATGAACTTGACTTCTGAAATACATATAACCTTCCATTGCAGGTATTCCCAAAGACATTGGTTGTTTTGGATCTAAAAATGTTTTTGGTTTATATTCGGGAAGAAATTTATCTACTTTACTTTGATCAGGAATTATTGTTGGTTCGCTTGTATAGCTCAAAACAAACCCTTCCATATTAATTATCACAGGCAATAAAACATTACGATTTTCTGCAATTTTGTATGATTGTATTATTAAATCTAAAACCTCTTGATTATTTTTTGCAAATAACATTATCCAGCCAGTATCTCTTAAAGCAAGAATATCATTTAGATCACACCATAATGTTATTGGAGCAGCTAGTCCTCTTGAACAATTGATCATGACTAGTGGTAAGCGCATTCCTGATGCAACATAATGCATCTCATGCATTAACATTAACCCTTGAGAAGAAGAGCCAGTAAACGTTCTAACACCAGTTGCTTCTGATGCTATTGCAGCTGATAAAACAGAATGCTCAGAATCCATATAAACAAATTCCCCATCCCACTCTCCTTTATATTTCCATTTTGCTAACTTTTCGATTATCTCAGTAACCCCATCTAACTAGTAAAATTACCAGAATAGATATTGAGGCGTGATAGGAAAATTAGGAACTACTTTTACTCTTGAAAGTCTTGCTCCCCACGCCGCTGCAGCGTTACCATCTATTAATTCTTTTTTTACCATACATAGTTAATAGATAGAAATAAATATAAAAAACCATAAATGACATTATATGTCTTTACAAATTGAATTAGAAAATTTGACAAAAGAATTTGATATACCCAAAGACTTTATTGAGCCAACTAAAAGATATTTAATTTCTCATAGAAAAAGAAGACCTTTACTTATAAAGAATTTTTTTAAAAAATTTTCAAATATTAAAATACAAAAAAGTTTTATATCCAAAAATTTAAAATTCAGAAATAACTTTAACATAAGTTCAGTAGAAGGTGCAAGAATAAGAATGCATATAAGAGGAGACGGTGGAATAGACAAGAATGGACATATATTCTATTTTAATTCTAATAGAGATTTATTAAATAATTTTATTTTAGATTTTAAAAAATTATTTGGTGATTGTATTATTTCTCCTACTATTAACAAAGTTTATATTTCAAAGGGTGTGTCTAAAATTTTTATAGAAGAATTTGATTACATTCCTGGATTAGAAATAGCACATGATTTAGGCATAGATTGGGATATTTTAAATTCGAAAGATAAAATAAAATCAGAAGCAATAAAAGCTTACTTTGATGATGAAGCAAGATTTCATGCAAATACTATAGAAATAGTTAGAACTAAAGATATGAGCTTTGTCAAAAAAGATAAATTAATAAAAATAATAAAAAATCTGAGAAAATATTATGAATATGCACCAAGATTATTACTTGATTTAAAGATTATGTTAAAATCTTTGAAAATTGAAACTTCTGTTCCTTTTTTCTATAAAGGAGATTTATTAATGCATGTAGATAATTATGGGTATCTAAGATTGTCTATTCCTTGGAGATTTCTTATATCTGGAGAAGAAAATTTAAGACGATATTATGATGTTATAGGATTTGAAAGTAAAAATAAATCAAGTAAATTAAAAAAATATTTAGATAATATAAAGATTCATAAAGCAAGAAAAAATCAAGCAATTAAACTGGCTCTTAAAAATTGTGAGAATCTACAAAAAGATTTAGATTTTATTACAGTTTCTAATCTTTCTAAATATTCGAAAAGAAGTATAAGGCAGACAAGAAGATGGATTAAAGAATTAAAGAATATGGGGAAATTGAAATTGGTTAGAGGTAGGATAATAGAAAGAGACAAAAAAGGAATAATAAAGAAGGGATCGGGAGAATTTATATATAAATTGACATAAAGTTTCCTTTATCTTATTCCTCCTAATTTATAATTACCTAAATGATAAACTTTCTTATCTTTTTTAAAATATTTAGCACGAACTATTTTACCAACAAAAAGCATCTGATTATAAACAAGCATACTTTTTATAACCTTACATTCAAAACAAGCTATACAACCCTTTATCATTGGTGATTTAATCTTTTTTGATGGAATAGTCTTAAAATTACAATGTTCAAGTTTATTAACTTTTTTTCCACTTACAGAACCACAATATAAAATATCTTTTTTCTGTTTTAGGGTTGGAATACAAAGAACAAATTCCTTTGTTTTTTTGATATTTTCTGTGCTATAATGACCTTTCCATAAACTAATAGCCCATGTTTCAGGATGGGGTTTGTATGATGCATTCATAAAATAACATATCGGTGTAATATCAACAACACCTTTTTTATCTTTAGTAATAATTAATGCTACATCCTCAGGGTATTTTCCTTTCATAGCTTTCTTTATTTTTTCTTTCATTTTTTCACCTTCTTATAAATAAAAATTATTAAACATGAAATTAGATACGAAATAAATAAATGAAACAAAATAACACCAAATAAAATATAAAAATCTGTAAAATTAGATTTTACACCCCCATCCATTGGATCTAATAAATCAAAAAACAATCTCAAACCACCAAAAGTTACAAATGCCCAATCGTACCATTCAGGAACACAAGGACCACATAATCCTTCTTCTATACAAGGCTTACAGATAGGTATATTTTGTACTGGTATTGGTAGAATTAAAAACAATATTATAAATAATAAAATCTTTTTCCAATCTGGCTTCAAAAAATCTTTCCAATTCATTTTCTTCCCTCATGCAAATCTCTTATCATTTTAATACATTTTACAGGGCATTCTGCACTACACACACCACAACCTTTGCAAATATCATAATCAATTATTGGTTTATTATTTATCCATTTAATTGCAGAATCAGGACAGAATGTGAAACAAATTTTACAAGAAATGCATTTTTTATGATCAATTATTGGTTTAAAGACCCTCCAATTTCCAGTCTTATGTCTGATTGCACTTCCAGGTTCTCTATTATGAGGAACTCCCTTAATTCCTTCATATTTTATTTTCTCTTCTTCAATCATTTTATCATCTTATATGCTTCCCTTGCAGCTTGAATATTTTTATCAACAGCTTCAGGGTGTCCTGCTTCTGTGAGTTGAATTTTAATTGCTTTTTCTAAATTTTTAAAAGGAAGTTTTAATAGTTTTATTATTCCACCAAGTATTGTTGTATTTGCAATCTGTATCCCAATTATTTTTAATGCAATGTCAGTTGCAGGAATACAATATATTTTCTTTTTAATTTTAAAATTATTCTTAAAGAATATTGATTTTCTATGAGAATTAATTATCATGAATTTCTTTAATCCTTTGGACATTATTCCAAAGTTTAAGGTTTCATCTAAAACAATTACAACATCGGGTTCAAAAATATACCCTCTTTCTAAAATCGGTTTTTTATCATACCTTGTAAAACTAACAACTGGAGCTCCTCTTCTTTCAGCTCCATACATTGCAAAGTCTTGAGTCTGATATCCAGAAAGAAAAGCAGTCTCAGCTAATATATGGGCAGCCATTTTTCCTCCTTGTCCACCTCTTCCATGAAATCTAATTTCAAACATATTTTATAATTCTTTTCTTAGAATAAAAAGTTTATTTAACAATTCTAATATCAGCTGCCCAACATCCTTTATCATTGCAAAACAAAGGATTAATATCTAATTCGATTATTTTCTTTGCAATTGATAGTCTAGAAACCTTAACCAAAACATCGTATAATTTTTCAAAGTTAATTGGTTTTTGTCCTCTAACACCCTTTAGTAAAGGATAACCCTTTAGTTCCATTGCCATTTCTTTTGCATCTTCTTTATTAATAGGAGAAATCCTAAATGAAACATCTTTGAAAATTTCAACATAAATTCCACCCAAACCAACAATAATAACATGTCCAAAATTAGGATCCCTTTTAGATCCAACAATTAGTTCTAAACCTTCTAGTTGCTTTTCAATTAGAACTTTTTCTGCGCCTTTAATTTTCATTAATTTTTTGAAACTTTCTAAGGCTTGAACTTCAGAAACAACATCAGTAATCACACCACCAACATCTGTTTTATGCGTTATTTTTCCAGAAACTTTCATTACACAAGGAAATCCTATTTTCTTTAAAACTTGCGGTAACATTTTTTCATTTTTACAAAAACCATAAACAGGAACCGGAATCCTATAATTTTTAATTATAGTAAATGCTTTCTCATCTGGTATTTTTTCTGGAATACGAACTTTGATTTTCCTTTTAGGTTTTTTTATTCTTCTTTTAGGAAATTTCTTTTTTACAATCCTTCTTTTAACTTTTGGTTTTTTCTTTACTCGTCTCTTAACTTTTCTTACTCGTCTTTTTACTCTAACAGGTTTTTTGACTTTACGTCTAACTTTACGCCTTTTAACTCTTCTTACAGCTCTTTTTTTAACTCTCTTGGGCTTTCTAACTCTTTTCCTTACTCTTCTTTTAACTCGTTTCCTTTTAACAACTTTTCGTTTCTTAATTGGTTTCTTTCTAACTCTTTTTCTAGATTTCCTTTTAACTGGCTTTCTCCTAAGTTTTTTGGCAGGCTTTCTAACCCTTTTCTTAACCCTTTTCTTTACTGGTTTTTTCCTTGGTTTTACTCTTTTTTTTCTAGAAGGTTTCTTTTTCTTTTTTTCAAATATATCAAGTATTGTCATAAAAATCCTATTTAATTAATTATATTTTCTATTTAAAATAGTTATTTTATTTTATCCAATTTAAATCCAATTTCTCTGCTAGTTTCCATGATTTATTTAATTCTTCTTGTTTTGGATATAGTTAGCTCTGATTAAGGATTAGGTAAATTTTAAGACTTAAATATATCTTTATGTATAATACAAAAGTATTCTTAGTGAAGATATGTTTAAAAGAAGATTTCCAAGAGGACCTCATCCCCAAGTTAAAGTTATTAAACAAAGGTGACATCTTGAGAATTTATAGTATTTTAGAATTTCCTCAGAATTCTGTTTACATTTTGTTAGAAGATAATTTTCGTAAACAACTTTTTAACAAAGTTATTAAGACAGTAGGATCTTTTAAAGCTCTTGGTAGAGAACTCGATGTATCTGCAGTAATGATTAAAAACTGGTATAATGCTACAAATAAATTATTAAATGGTGAAGAGTGCATTCAATGCATGCCTCTTTGGGCTGTAAATAAAATTCTTAAAATATTACCTAAAAAGAATTTCTTCTCCTGCAAAATTGATAAGCATGTAATAAGATACCAAGCAAAGGGAGGATCTCCTGTAAATAATCCTAAATTACCGTTAATAGAAGATGAAAGATTAATTAGAATATTTTTTCATTTAGCAGGAGATGGTTATGGTGGCGAATATGGTGGTTCAATACCATATTATTATAATACAAATACTTTTGTCAGAAATGAATTTATAAAAGATCTTTCAGTATTTGGTGATGTTAAACTTAATTTTCAGGAGAATTTAAAAAGAATATATTTTCCAAAAGTTATAGCTCATATAATAAAACACATTTATAAAACTAATTTTTTGAGTAATAAAGTTAGAATACCTAGAAGCTTCTTCTATTTAGATTCTAAAATACTTCTCCAAGGTATAAAAGCATTAGCTGATGATGAAGGACATGTAGATTCTTACAAAATAAAAATATCTTCAATGAACAAATTATTTTTGAAAGATATATTGAAATTATTAGAATTAAAATGTCCAGAACTTGCAAAATATGTCTCTATAATAGGTCATGGTGATTATAAACTTAATTTCCTTAGTAAGGGTATGAGATTATATAGCAGGTTAATAAATTTTATGCATAATGAAAAAAGGAAAGATTTAAAGTTTTACTTAAAATTGAAAAATAGAAAATATGAACCTGTTGGTAAGACAAAATTAAAAATACTTCAATCATTAAATAAAAAAGAGAAAACTATTAAATGTTTATCATATGATATAAAAGCCTATCCGACTATGATTGAAAAACACATTAGAGGATATAAATTATCAGACTATTACATTTTTGGACTAAAGGAGCTTCATTTAGTTAAATCGGTTAAGGATAAGTCTGGAAAACATATTTGGAGAATAACGGAAAAAGGAAAGAAGGTAATTAAAACAAAAATTTTCCCAAAATTAAGTTATAAAAATTAAGTTCAGATCTTTGGCATATCTTACTACATTCTGAAACTCTTTACTTGTTAACCTTCTACTAATTTCTTGGTATTCGTGTGCTTTCCAACTTGGATAATACTGATCCATTATATTGACTATTACTTTTTTCCCATAATTTTCAGCTATATATTCTAAGATAGGTTTTGTACAACATTCGAAATGATCTGGCAGAATCAAATGTCTTATTATCATTTCAGAATCCTTAAAAGCTAGATCATGATTTCTTTTTATAATTTCTAGGTAATTTTTTACTTTAGATAATTTTTCTGCACATTTATTATTCCAATATTTCCAGTCCGTTAAATAAATATCTACAATATTTTTTAATAAGTTCATAGATTTTAAGCTCATATAGAAATTAGAATTCCATACAATAGGAATATTAGATTTAACATATTGTAAACAATCAAGTATAAATGGTAATTGGGGTGTAGGTTCTCCACCAACAAAATTTACATTCCTACAATCTTTGTGCTCATCAATCATTTTTGCTAATTCTTTAACATCTACTATTCTTCCTCTTTCATACCATTGAGAAATTGAATAATTTTGACAATATTGACAATGAAAAGTGCAACCCATGAAAAATATTGTAAAGCTAGGAACTATCATTGGTTCTTCTCCCATATGCACAAATGCAGAAGATATTATAGGTTCATTACCAACTCTACATTCACCCAATTCTCCTTTTGCTCTATTAACTTTACATTTCCTTTCACACAACTCGCAAGATTTTAAAATTTCATAAGCTTGTTTAACCTTTTCCTTTAAATCAACAAGGTGAAATTTTGCTTTTTCTTTTTTTAATAATATTTTTCTATATCTAGGCAAAGCTTTTTTCACATTTTCATTTTCTAAAACATTTATGATATCAGGTCTGATTAGTTCTAGAAACATAATAATCTTTTAAGTTTACAAACATTAAAATCTAACATGGATTTTGCGTTATTAGGAATATGTTATGATAAAACACAAACTCTAAGAAAAGGTGCAGCCAAGGCTCCAAAACTTATTAGAAAAATTTTCCCAAAATTAGAAACTTATTTGTCTGGAGTTGATTTATCTGAAGCATTTGTTGAAGATTTAGGAAATATTAGTCCCAAGAATATTAAAGATTTGATGAAAAAAACTTTTGAAAAATTAAACACAAAAAAATTTCCTATAATTATCGGAGGAGAGCATACAATTACTTTAGCTACTGTTAAAAAATTAAAACCAAAAACTATTGTTGTTCTAGATGCTCATCCTGACTGTGAAAATAAGAATGATCACTCAGGAATTGTTAGGAAATTAATAGAAGATGGTTATAGGGTTATTCTATATGGAGTTAGAACATTCTCAAAAAAAGAAGAAGAATTTATAAGAAAGAATAGAATAAAAATGGCTTCTTTAAAATATTTAAAAAATATAAAGGGACCGATTTATTTGTCAATTGATTTTGATGTTTTAGACCCTTCAATAATTCCTAGTGTTGGTAATCCAGAACCAAACGGTTTAAGTTTTGAACAAGTTTTGAAAGTTATAAGAATTTTATCTAAGAAATTAATAGCAGTAGATTTTGTTGAATTCACACCAACTAAGAATGATATTTATACCTTAATGGCAGGGAAATTAATTTATTTCACTTTAGCTGAAATATTAAAGGTAAGAAAATAATAACAGACAAAATAAAAGATTATTGAAGATTTAGAAGAAAACAAAGGTGAACCAACAAAAGGTGCAATATTAGTAACTATTAGTAAGATCAAAAAACTAACTTAAACTTCTGTTTCTTCTTCCATTTCTTCAGGTATTTTTGGTGCAATTATATGCTTAATTATAACCACATCCCCAACATTATCAACCAATTGATAAGGGATTATAACTCCTCTTTTTCCACCAACCATACTAGCTAAGAAGGATCCTCTTGCAGCTTCAATAACTATTGACTTTACCCTGAATTTGTCAAGATTTACAACTATATCAGCAACTTTTCCACAAAATACTCCTTTGTTTGTGAAAACATCTTTTCCAAACATCTCAGAAACATTTTTTACTGTTATGGCCATGATATCCCTCCGAATAAAACTTATAATAAATAAATGATGTATCAAATATATAAAGTTTTAGGGGATACATCAAAATGCTGGGATGACAGAGCGATAAAAATGATAGCTGAAAGCACTGTTACACTAAATGAATTGGCAGAGATATGTGGAATTCATGCAGGCGACGGTACACTCTACAAAACTAACAATAGTGGATACGTTATTGGTATAAGGAAATGCGGTAAAATAGTTAAAGAGTTATTTAATGTTAGATTTGGTTTCCCAATAGGGAAGAAATCAACATCTGTAACGATACCAAAATTTATTATGAGGTCTAATAGCCCTGAAATATGGATCAACTATTTACGTGGTGTATTTGATACAGATGGTTGCATCTATTTAAACAAACGAACTGGAAGACAGCGAAAATACGAACAACCAATTATACAATTTACATCAAGATCTTTTCAGCATCTTTTACAATTAAAACAATTATTAAATAATCTTAAATTTAATGTTTGGATAGAGGAAAACAACTCGAAAGTTAAGATGGGCGGATGGTCCACATCTGCTAGGTTCCTAAAATTAATCAAACCAAAGAATGAAAGACATTGGAAACGTATAAAAATACTTATGCCCAGACTTTTTAACATGCTGAGGTCGCATAATCTGGTAGTGCGCCAAATCCGTAAAAAGGATGCGTATGCCTGCTAAGCTGGTGGGCGAAAGCCCTTGTGGGTTCAAATCCCACCCTCAGCGCCAATTTTGATAAAAATGAAATGGGCCTATGGTCTAATGGTAGGATGCAACCCTCACACGGTTGAGGCTCCAGTTCGATTCTGGATAGGCCCACTTTAAATATTTTTTTATTGATAAACTCTACATGAAAAATGTATTAGAAGTATTTGTGGATCAAGATTTCTTATTTGAATTAGCAGATGAATTAGATGTCATTCTTTCTTGCATTGCTTATGCTGGAGAAGCAGAAAATTTTGAATACATCAAAGGATCTATAGAGCATCTTAAAGAGAAGTATGGTGAAAAAGTTGAAGGATGTAGAGAAAAGGGTGATTGTAGATGTTGGGCA
Organism: Candidatus Aenigmatarchaeota archaeon; assembly: GCA_046760145.1. Taxonomy (GTDB): domain Archaea; phylum Aenigmatarchaeota; class Aenigmatarchaeia; order Aenigmatarchaeales; family Aenigmatarchaeaceae; genus JBHIDO01. The sequence continues at coordinate 727 of JBHIDO010000008.1, read as the reverse complement.
AGTGAAAGTGTTACTCCAATGGATTATGCTGTAGATAATATATTTGCTGCTTATGATTTTTTTCAAGGTTTGCTTTCTTATTGTGAGGCAGAAAATAAAGAATCATGGAACAAGGAAACTCCTAAACAGATACAAGAAAGAGCAGAGGAGATTCTAATGGAACATGTTTTAGTTCCAGAAGAAACTGTAGTAGTATATGATAAATTTGGATTCGACTTGAAATATCCTTAAGGCTAATTTTATAAGAGATAAAAATAATGAATAAAATGTGATAAAATGGGAATTGAAAAAGAATTAAAAACATTGAACATAAAAACAATAATCACTACAATGATTTTGTCAGCATTGGGCTTCCTTGTGGCTTTTCAATGGAGAGATGTTATTAAAGAAACCATAGAACTTATGATACCAGCAGGCGAAGGATTGTTATATAAATATGCAGTAGCTATTTTGATAACAATAATAGCTGTAGTAGTAACATTTATTTTGATAAGGTTTCAGCAAGCAAATATAATACCAGATAAATATGAAGAGAAATTAAAGAAAAAGTTAAAGTTAAAGAAATAAAAAGCCCCCATCGTCTAGTCCGGTCAAGGATCTCGGCCTTTCGAATTTTAGTTCGAAAGATCTGATAAGATGAAGATAGCCGAAGACATGGGTTCAAATCCCATTGGGGGCACCAGTGATTATATGAAATATGATTATAGGAAAAGTAAGATAACGAGTA
>JBHIDO010000007.1:0-25904 GCA_046760145.1 Candidatus Aenigmatarchaeota archaeon | reverse complement strand
ATAATAGGAGGAGTTGGAGGTTTGTTGTTTATAACTTATCAATTGTTTAAATAATCTTTTTATAATCTAAAACATACTAAATATAAAGGTGATTTTGTGTTGGTTGTAAGATCAAAGGTAAAAGAGTATTGTAGAGGAATGAGATGCTCAGGAGATTTGTTTGATGCTCTTGATAAGAAGGTTGCAGAGATATTAAAAGAAGCTGGTAAAAGAGCAAAGGAAAATGGAAGAGCAACAATAAGACCATGTGATTTGTAGGATTGAAGGCCCTTCTTAATATTTTCTAATAGTTAATTTTATATTATTCTAGAATTTATGTTTCTTTAAGCGGAGGTAGCCAAGTCTGGTCAAAGGCGCAGGACTCAAGATTTATTTCTTGAGTTTTGATAAAAGATGAGAAATCCTGTCCCTTAGTGGGTTCGCAGGTTCAAATCCTGCCCTCCGCACCTAACTTTCCCGTTTTTTTAAATTAACAATATAACCAGCAACTTTATTTCTAACAGATTTATCAGAAATAATATTTAATTGGTTTAACATTTCTTTATTGTTCTGAAAATTAGCATCAAATCTATCAGGATATCGATTAATTAATTCTTTTGCCATATTCTTAACCCATTTAGTTCTTATCCTTCCCATAATCACCGTAAGTTTTTATTCTTTTAATACTCATAAATATCTTATGCATAAAGCAATCTGTATTGGTGGAATATTTGAATTAGAAAATGGAAAGATAAAAAAATATAAATTATTCAAGAAAGATCCTAAATTTATAGCTGAAAAATTAGAAGAAAATAAGGATATGGAAACTTTAAAGGACTTTAGAAAGATTTTAAAAGAAATTGGATTTGTAAAGAATGATAGAGAATTGAATGAATTACTGAATAAAGTTGCAATTGAAAGAGCTAAATTGAAAATTTCTAAAAAAGAAAAAAGAGATAAATTAATAATTCAGACTGTTTCTGCTTTGAATGATATGGATAAAATTCTAAATTATATGATTGAAAGACTTAGAGAATGGTATGGTTTGCATTATCCAGAATTGAATATAAAGAACCATGAAAAGTTCGCTGAGCTAGTTTCTAAATATGGTAAAAGAGAGAATTTTAAGGATTTTGAAAGTTCAATGGGAATGAAACTTAAAGAAGAAGATATTAAGATTTTGAAAAATTATGCTAAAGAATTAAGGGATATGTATAAATTAAGAAGAAGTTTAGAGAAATATTTGAACAAAATTGTTCCTAAAGAAATTCCTAATTTAAATGCTTTGTTAGGAAGTGTTTTGGCTGCAAGATTACTAGCTCATGCTGGTTCTCTAGAGAAATTAGCTAAAATGCCTTCATCAACTATTCAGCTATTAGGAGCTGAAAAATCTCTATTTAAATATTTAAGAGGAGGAAAAATGAAGGGTCCACCAAAGTTTGGAATTTTATTTACACATCCAGATATTTCCACTGCAAAAAAAGAATTGCAAGGGAAAATTGCTAGATTATTAGCAAGTAAATTAACTCTAGCTGCAAGAGCTGATTTCTATTCTAAAAAAAATATTTCTAAAAAATTATTAAAAGATTACAAAAAGAAATTAAAGGAGATAAAATGAAAGAAATTTTCCCAAGAATTTTTTTAATAAATGATAAGCTAGCTACATTAAATTCTATTCAAGGGTTTAACCCATTTGATGAAGAATTAATTAAAATAAAGAACAAAGAATATAGAATTTGGGATCCTCATAGAAGTAAAGCAGCTGCTGCAATTGTTAAAGGTATAAAGGAATTTCCAATTAAAAAAGGAAATAAAATACTTTATCTAGGAGCTGCTCATGGTTACACATGTTCTTTTCTAGCAAATATTATTGAGAATGGAATAATATATGCAATAGAATTCTCTGAAAGATGTTTTAATGAACTTCTACCTTTATGTGAAAAATATAAAAATATTGTTCCAATTTTAGCAGATGCGAGAAAACCAGAAAAATATAATTATATTGAAAAGGTTGATGTGGTTTATTGCGATTTGGCACAACCAGATCAAACTGAAATTGCAATAAGAAATTGCAAGAAATTTTTAAAATCAAATGGTTATTTGTTTTTAGTAATTAAAACTAGAAGTATAGATGTTACAAAATCTCCAAAGATTATCGTTGAAGAAGAAATCAAGAAATTGAGAAATTTTAAAGTTATTGACTGGAAAATGCTTGATCCATATGAAAAAGATCATGGTTTTGTAATTGCTAAGAAATAAGTTTTAAAATCCTTTTCTTAAACTTATTAATATCACTAGATCTTATTCTAGCCCCAGCAGCAATAGGGTGTCCACCACCTCTTCCAATTCCTTCAGAAGCTTTTTTAAAAATTTCACCGAGATTATATTTTTTACTTCTACCACTCACATTACAAACAGAATCTCTATGTCTATATAATATAATAGTTTTATCGGGATATATGTCGAGTAAAACTCCTGCTAAATATGACAAAATATTATATTTACTTTTTAATTCAAAGAAATTCACATCCTTTATTTCAAATTTTTCAAAATTTTTTATTTGTTTTTCGATCTCTTTTTCAAATTCATTTTTAATTTTTTGATATATTCCCCTATAAAGAAAATCTTCAATCTTTTTAATCCTAGACAAGACCTTTGTTACCTTTAACAATGCTTTTGAACCCTTAACAGCTTTAACAGCACATATTATTTCATCTGCTTCTCTTTCTTGTTTATTTCCAGATATAACATGATCACCAACATTTCCTAATCTCTTTAACCATTCAAAATTTTCTAGTCCAGCTTTTCTACAAATTTTGAAACAAATACTTGCAGCAGAAACATATTTTTTCGGATCTTTAAATCTAGGGTTAATATGAATAAAACCCATTTTATTTAAATCATTAAAAATTGGATGATGATCTATTATTAAAACATTTTTTTCTTTGAATTTTTCTAAAAATTCAGGATATTGATCAATTGCAAAATCTAAAAATATTATGTTCTTTGGTTTAGATTCATGCATTCTGAAAGTTTCTTCTTCTATATCACCACAGAATAATTTTGGTCTGATATTTTTTTGATTTAATAATGCTAGTAGTAATGCTCCAGAACAAACACCATCAGTATCATCATGAATGTAAATACTCACTTTATTAGAAATATTTTTTAAAAATTCTATAGCTCTTCTCATTCTTCTTCACTTTGAGGCATTAATAATAGTTTTAATTCGGGAACACCACGAATCATTCCTTCTCCTGCAGCATCAATAACATCAGCATAATAAACAATCAATGCTTCTAATGTCCTAGGATATGCTGCTCCAGTATCACCTCCATGTGCAGCTACGATATGAACAACTTCTTCTGGAAAATCTCTTGCATATAATTCACAGGCAGAAAAGTCAGCATGATCTAATAGGGTTCCGGTTAAATCCCAACCCTTTCCTGATTTCTTTAATATGAATACCTTCATTATATCATGCAATAATGCTCCTGAAATTAAATGATCTTTATTTATCTTTGCATTATACATTTCTTCAAACTGTTTTGCAATTGCTAAAGAAATTTTTACAACATTAATTGTATGTTCTAATTGACCCCCTTTATAATTATGATGAGCACCAACCCATGCAGGAATCTTGTCAAATTTCTCTGCAGGATAAATAATTTCAGAATCAGAAATTTCTGGTTCTTGTAATAATTTTATGGTTTTTTCTCTAAGTTCTTTATCTTTAATTTGATTTGCTAATTCTATTAAACGTTTCATTTTTTCACCTTTTATTAAAACTTTCAACATCATTATAACAATTAGTTATATCTTTTATATTTTGCAGAGTATCACAGAAAGTAGTATTATTCATTATCTTAGCAAGTTCCCAATAACATCTAAATCTATTCCAACTACTAATAGAATCTGTTGTTATTTTTTCACAAACTGATATATCTTTATTAAAGGTTGCAATTTCCCAATAACAAAAATCAATATAATACGTAGTACTATCGTAATAGCCATTCACATTTTCACAAACCGAAGAATCATTCAGTTTAGTTGCAACCTCAGTATAACATATATTTTTATGATATTCTTTTTCCAAATTATTGCATATATAAGGATTTTTCTGATCTATAGCAACTTCTATGTGACATTCAAGTTTGGGGTTGACATCTCCGCGTTCTCCTCTGTACTCATGTTCAGGTAAATCTTTACATTTTAGAGTAGACAATTCAGAAAAATTAATATAAATAAATATAAAAGAAAAAATTATCAAAATAAAGATTAATAAAAGCTTCCATTTAGTTGGTTTAAAAAATTCTTTCCAGTTCATTTTTCAACACCAAACTCATACTTTTTCTTATCAAATTTAAATTCTTCTTTTTTTCCAGAAATTTTTCCAAATACAATCTTGCTTCCTGTTGACTCTTTAATTATCTCTTCTGAACCTTTAAATATATTTGGTAAATAAAGAGTTATTTTATCACTTACATTTAATTTTAATTGCTTTCTTTTCTTCTGAACATTTCTTATCAATTCTCTTAATAGCCATTCTTTTTTCAATTCTTTACTGGCCTTTGTTTCCAAAAATATTTTTCCATATTCAAACTTTTTCATACCTTTTACTTTTTTAATTTTAACTTCTTTGACATTAGCTCTATTTTTAATAATTTCTTCAAATTTTTTAACAGAATCTAAAATATCTTCTTTCCCATCAATTGCTAAAGTTTGTAATGTATATTTTAATTTCAAACCTTTTTCATGTCTAATTGCATTTGACGCTTCAACAATCTTTCTAACAATTGTCATTTGTTTCTCTAATTTATTATCAATTAATCTCTTATCTTCTTCAGGGTAATCCTCTAAATGAACAGACTCTCCTTCAAATATATTTTGATAAATTTCTTCTGCTAGGAACGGACAAATTGGAGCTAACAATTTAACTACTTTGTCTAAAGCATAATACAAAGTAGCAAAAGCTGCTTTCTTATCTTTTTTATTATAAGTTGGCCATGTTCTATCTCTAATTATTTTGATATACCAATGTGAAAGGTCTTCTAAAATGAAATTTTCTATTAATTCAACAGCCTTAGAATGATTAAAATTTTGATTTAATTTTCTACAATTCATTATCAAGTTATTAACTCTAGATAATAACCATTTGTCTTCTGTTTTTAGATGTTCTAATCTTTCTTTTTTACAATATGTTTCAAAGAATTTTGCTGAATTATAGAAAACAGTAAAGAATTTTAAAACTTCTTTTACATCATCCCATTTAAAATAAAAATCTAAACTTGGATCAGATCTTAAGAAATAATACCTTAAAACATCTCTTCCATATTTTTCAATAACTTCTTCTGGTGCAACTCCACCTTTACTTTTAGACATTTTCTTTCCATGTGCATCTAGAACAAACCCATGAAACAAAATGTTTTTGAAAGGAGCCTTATCAAATGTTATAACACTGGTTATTAATTCAGAGTTCCACCATCCTCTGATTTGATCAGGACCTTCTAGATTTAAATCAGCAGGCCACATTACTTCGAATAAATCTTTTCTCTTCGGATATCCTAATGATGCCCAAGATGCTACTCCAGAGTCAAACCAAACATCCAAAACATCTTCAACTCTTTCCATCTTTTCTCCACATTCACAATCCAAAATAATCTCATCTATATATGGTCTATGTATATCTGATATCTTTTCTGGTAGTTCACCTATAGATCCGATTACTTTTGTTTTATTACATTTTTTACAAATCCATATTGGCAAAGGGATACCCCAATATCTTTGACGAGAAATTGGCCAATCATCTAATGATTCTAGCCAGTTGTTAAATCTTTTTCCTGCCCATTTTGGAATCCAATTTACATTTTTATTTTCCTCTAATAATTTTTTTCTTAAATTTCTTACTTTAAAGAACCATTGAGGAACTGATAACATGAGTAATGGGGTTTCACATCTCCAACACAATGGATAATCATGTGTTATTTTTTCTTTTGCGAATATTGCATTTTTCTTTTCAAATTCTTCAACTATTAACGGATCTGCGTCTTTAGCAAACTTGCCTTCTAAAAATCCAGCCTCTTCTTTAAATATCCCATTAAGAGTTAATGGAGATAATGATGCTAAACCTGCTTCTTTACCAGCTTTATAGTCTTCTCTCCCATGTCCAGGAGCTGTGTGAACTAATCCTGATCCTTCTTCTAAAGAAACAAATTGTTCAGACAAAATAACCCTTGGTTTAATATTTTGCTGTAATGGTAATTTATTTTTTAAAGGACTTTCATATTCTAATCCTTCTAATTTTTTTCCTGGGAATGTTTCTATAATTTCATATTTTTTTATTTTTTTCTTTTCCATCACATTTTCAATTAAATCCTTTGCAATTATTAATATTTCATTATTTACTTTAACTTTAGAATATTCAAACCTGGGATGAACCATTATTCCTGTATTTGCAGGAAGAGTCCAAGGTGTTGTTGTCCAAATTAATAAGAATTCATTTTCCTTTTCTTTAACAGGAAACTTAACGTAAATTGATTCTTCAGAGATTTTCTTATAAATTATTTCATTATAAGCAACAGCTGTTTCACATTTAGGGCAGACATGAACAGGATAATCTCCTTTAAATAATAAGCCTTTATCAAATGCTTTTTTAAATGTGAACCAAGCTCCTTCTATATAATCATTAGTTAAAGTTAGGTAAGGATTTTTCCAATCCATCCATACCCCTAGATTTAGAAATTGGTCTCTCATTACATCAATATACTTTGTTGCAAATTTTCTACACTCTTTTACAAAATTTTCTATTCCAAATTTTTCAATTTCATTCTTTGTTTTTATGTCTAATTTTTTTTGAACTTGATTCTCAATTGGTAAACCATGAGTATCATAACCTGGTTGTGACCATATATCAAAACCCAACATTCTGAAGAATCTTAGATAAAAATCTTTTAAAATTTTGTTTAGGGCAATTCCCATATGAATATGACCAGTAGCATATGGAGGACCATCTAAAAAATAGAATTTCTTACCTCTTTTTAATTTTAAAACCTTTTCAGGAATATCTTTCTCTTTCCAAAGCTTTAAAATTTTACTTTCTATTTCTTTAGCATTATACATAAAACTCACTTAGAATTAATTGATAATTACCTTTAAATAAATTTTTAGAATAGGATTTCTCGTTCACCGGTCATACCAACCCAATATTTATTTCTTTAAAAACAATTTATAATTGATGGTTAGGATGAAAAGAGCCCATGTTATTATATTAGGAAGAGTTCAAGGAGTTTGGTTCAGAGAAGAAACTAAAAAGCGAGCTTTAGACCTAGGTTTGACAGGATGGGTTAGAAATAAGCAAGATGGTAATGTTGAGGCTGTTTTCGAAGGTCCAGAAAATAAAATTAATGAAATTATAGAGTGGTGTAAGAAGGGGCCTTCATTATCAAGGGTAGATGATGTAAAAATTGAATTTGAAAGATACAAAGGAGATTTTGAAGACTTCAAAATAACTATTTAAACTTTCAAAAACTACTATTTATAGTGAGAAAGATGGGTGGACTTATTCACGAATAAGAGAGATTTATTTAGTCCTAATTCTAAAAAATACAATATGCAAACACCTAAAGGAACTAGAGATTTGTTACCTGAAAAAATGATTAAATTACAAAGAATAATTGATATACTTAGAAAGGTTTTTGAAAAATATGGTTTTCAACCATTAGAAACTCCTGCATTTGAAGATTTTAATGTTTTATCAAAAAAAGGGTCTGGAGAATCTTTAAAAGATGAAATTTATTATTTTGAAGATAAATCTGGAAGATCATTAGGATTAAGATTTGACCTAACTGTTCCTTTGGCAAGATTTTTATCAAATAATCCAGAGATGCCCAAACCATTCAAAAGATATCAAATTGGAAGGGTTTGGAGATATGATAATCCTCAAAAATTAAGATGGAGAGAGTTCTGGCAAGCTGACATAGATATAGTTGGAACAGATTCTTTATTAGCAGATGTAGAATGTTTGGCAGCTTCTATTGAATGTTTAAAAAAATTAAAATTCAAAGATTTTTCCATTAGAATTAATAATAGAAAATTAATAGAATTCATCTTGACAAAATCAGGAATTGAAAAAAATAAAATAAATGAAGCCTTTAGAATAATTGATAAATTAGATAAAATAGGAATAAGAAATGTTAAAAAATGTTTAAAAGAAAAAAATATTAATCCAGAAATAGTTGATATATTGAAAATTTCAGGTTCAAATAAAAAGATTTTAAATAAAATTTCAAAACAATTTCCTTGCAAAGGTTTAAATGAGTTAAAAGAATTATTGGAAATTTCTAAAAAATTTAAAATTTCTAAATATTTGAAAATTGATTTGTCTATGGTAAGGGGTTTGGATTATTATACTGGAACAGTTTTTGAAATAATGATAGGAAAGGAAAATGTTACTTTTGCAGCTGGAGGAAGATATGATAATTTAATAAAAACAATTGGAGGACCTGATTTACCTGCAACAGGAATTTCATTTGGTTTAGATAGAATTTTAAGTTTAATAAAGGAAAAAGAAGAGAAAAAAGGAATATTTGTAATTCCTGTAAATGATTCTGTAAGAGATAAAGCATTAGAAATTTGTTTATATCTGAGAAAAAGAAAAATAATTGCTGATACAGATTTAATGAAAAGAAATTTATCAAAATTATTAAAATATGCTTCAAATAACTATAAGTGGGTTGCAATTGTAGGACAAAAGGAATTAAAAAAAGAATCTGTAAAATTAAGAAATATGATAACAGGAAAAGAAAAAACAGTAAAAATTAAAGATATTAAAAAATTTATTTGAATTCTACATTTAATGTTGTGCTGGTTTCGTTAATAGAAAATCTAGTAATTTCAATTATATTTCCTGATCCAATCGAACTTTGAAATATAATTTCATCAGGAGAAGACCATTTCATTTGATAAGTTCTCATAGAATCTGTAATAAAGCAGGATTGCCATAAATGCTTATCAGGATTTATTTCAACCCAATCATGTTCGTCACAAATTTCAGCAGAACTTGTTAACTTATAATAAATTCCATCACTTTCTATTGACAAAATTCCCTTGCTAATAGAAAATACACAACTATTTTTTGTTCCTGTTCTCGCAGTTTCAACAATTTTATCATTACATAATTCAAATTGACCTCTAATAGTTTGAAATTCTGATAATTCAAAGGATTTTTTCAAAGAACTATAAACCCAAGGAGAAGCTAATATAATCAAACTTACTGCAATAGCAAAAATTAAAACTACTTGCAATACTGATACTACACTTTTCATAATTAAATTATTATAATTCCAATATAAAAACAAATTTATTCGTTTTTCTGAGTTATTTTTTGAAATAGAAGACCGTATTTAACCCTAGAAAGAGATTGTAGTTTCTTCAGCTGCTTACAATTATACTTTCTGTTATGACAAAGCCACATTTTCTACAACTAACTTCTCCATTAGAGTTCAAAAATTTTCTTGAACCACATTCAGGACAGTTTGTCTGCATAAAAATATCTTTGATAGAAAAATATTTAAGCATTACTTCACTGAGAAATATATTTTTTAATAAATTAACACTAATTTCCGAGTAAAAAAATCTTTAAATATATAAATATGTTCGACAAATAATCTATAGATTTCATGAGTAAATGGGTAAGGGATGGAAATAAAATTACTCAAATAGATGATGGTACTGCTATGATTTACCATCATAATAATAACGGTTCTTATTCTATTGTTTTAAAGGGAATCAAAGAAGGATGGGAAAGAGACCCATATCCTATAGAAAGAGAATCTTTACCCAAAGAATTATTAGAAAGGTTCCCAGATTTTTAAATTATTAAGTTCTAATTCTTTTTATGCTCTCGTAGCTCAGTTTGGATAGAGCGACTGCCTCCTAAGCAGTAGGTCGGGGGTTCAAATCCCCTCGAGAGCACCTAAACTTTTTATTTTAAGATAACAGATAATAAATATGCAAAACGATGAACGTATTAAAACGGGAATTACTGGTATAGATGAATTAGTACAAGGTGGATTAATTCCAGGTTCTTTAACTTTATTGACAGGAACAACTGGAACTGGTAAAACTCTCTTCTCTGCTCAGTTCATTTTCAATGGAGCAAATAATAATGAGCCAGGAGTTTACATAACTTTTGAAGAACCACCTGAGAATATTAAAAGAAATGCTTTAAGATTTGGTTGGGACTTTTCTTCATTAGAAAAAGAGAATAAGGTTTTATTTGTAAGATTAGATCCCTTTCATGTTGAAGATATTTATGAGTTAATAGAGAATAATATAAAAAAAATTAATGCAAAAAGGGTTGTTATTGATTCTATATCAGCTTTAGGATTATATCTAAGAGATGCTCCTGAAATAAGAAGAATGGTTCTAAATCTAACTTTATTATTAAGAAAATTAAAATGTACTTCTATTTTAACTTCTGAGATTCCACCAGATCAAAAATTATTATCTAGATTTGGGGTTGAGGAATTTGTAACTGATGGTATAATTGTTATGTATCACACGAGAGCTGATTCTCAATATGCAAGATCATTAACTGTATGGAAAATGAGAGGTTCTGAGCACTCTTTAAAACTCCATCCATATAGAATAACAAATAAAGGTGTTATAGTTTATCCAAAAGAAGAAGCATTTGTAAAGATGTGATTTAAATATACAGTTAATCTAAAATTTAGTATGAAATATAAAATTGTTTATAAAAAATTGTTAGAAGAAGAATATAACATAATAAAAAGAATTGCTCTAATGATTTTTGGAAAGTTAGTAGATAAATATTTTGATTATTTTAAATCATTAAAAAAATCAGTTTTAGAAGCCAATTTTAAAATTTTATTTAGAACTTATCTAGCATTAGCATTTTTCACAACTACTTGCTTTTATATCCTAACAATTTTAATTACTTTAGTTTTTTCAATATATTTCAAACTAAGTATTATATCAATAATACTTAGCATAATTTTTATACCAATTATTGTTGGAGTTTTAACATTTCTTTCATTTTACTTTTATCCTTCAATAAGAGCTAGGAAACGTAAAAATGAAATTGAAGCAAATTTACCATTTACTATTAATAATATGGCTGCAATAGCAAGTTCAGGTGTTCCTCCATCTACAATGTTTAAAGTTCTTTCAACCTTTAAAGAATATGGTGAAATCTCTAAGGAAGCAGGAAAAATAGCAAGAAACATCGAGGTTTTTGGTTTAGATGAAATAACAGCTATAAAAGAAGTTATTGTAAAGACACCTTCTAGAGAATTTAAAGATATTTTGGAAGGTATTTTAACAACAGTTCAAACAGGAGGAAGTTTAAAAGATTACTTAAAAGAAGAAGCAGATAAAGCAATGTTTGATTACAGAATAAAAAGACAAAGTTATACTCAAATGTTATCAATGTATGCTGATTTTTATACAGCTCTATTAATAGCAGCTCCGTTAATATTCATAGCAATTTTATCAGTACTAAATATAATTGGTGGAACTGTTTTTGGTTTACCAATACAAGATTTGATAAGATGGGGAGTTTTTGTTTTTATCCCATTACTAAACATAGCATTTTTGATTATATTAAATAAGACACAACCTAAGGTGTAAAGATGAAAATGAAATTAGAAACTCAAGTAATTATTTTGTCAGCAGTAGTTGGAATAATTTTATTTATTTTCAATATAATTTTTATTTTTTCAGTATATTTAAGTTTTGTTTCTATTGCTATAGTAATAATAGGGCCATCTATAATTCAATATATTAAATATCATGAACAGAGAGAAATAGAAGAAAGATTTCCAGATTTTCTAAGGGATGTTTCAGGAAATATAAAGGCAGGTATGACATTACCTCAAGCAATTAAAGCAACAAAAGAAACTGATTACGGAGCTTTAACCAGACATGTGAAAAGAATTATAATGCAAGTAGATTGGGGAGTCCCATTTGATAAAATATTAAAAAAATTCTCAAAAGATTCTACATCATTTATAAAAAGAACCGTTTCAACGATAATAGAAACACATAAAGGTGGAGGAAATATAGCAGAAATTTTTGATAACATTGGAAAGAGTAGTTATGAAGTAAACAAAATAAATAAAGAAAGAATATCTACCATTTATACTCAAATGGTAACAGGTTATGTAATATTTTTCGTTTTCATTGGAGTTTTAATAGCTTTACAAAAGTTTTTAATACCAAGTTTATCTGTTATATCATCTCCAGAATTAGGTTTTATTGATGTATCTGTTTTGAGTGCAATTTATACAGATATCTTTCAATGGTTGATTTTAATTCAGGGATTCTTTTCAGGTTTAGTGATCGGAAAAATGGCAGAAGGAAGTATGATAGCAGGACTAAAACATTGTCTAGCCCTTATGTTTATAGGATTTACAATTTTTGTGTTTTTAGTATAAATTTTTATTACAAGAAGAACTATCTTTTAGCATGAAAGGTATATCAAACGTATTATCACATACTATTTATTTATTATTAGGATTAACAACCTTAATATTAATTTTAATAACGCTTTCAACTTTAAGAACAGATATAGAAAGAAATTCTATAACATCTCAATTAAGTTATTCAATAGAATTTGTAAAAGACGAAATTTTATCTTTAAATAATATAGCAGAAAATTCAGACGACCCTTCTGCAGAAATTGAAATAACATTACCAGAAAAAATTGGTAATAAAAAATATACTATAGAACTTTATCAAAAAGGATTAAAAATTTACTTAAATGACATTGAAGTTAATCGTAAAATTAACATAGATGCTGATTTGGAAGGTAGATCTGATTTACCTGCATTTTTAAAACTGGAAAGAATTAATGGTGTAAATAAAATTTCGGTGATAGCAAAATGAGTCAAATAGATTATGCGGTTGCATCTGCACTAATAATAACTGTCATATTTTTTTCTATATTTTTTACTTCAAGTAGTTATTCAAGTGAAATAAATATGTTAAGAGTAAATGAATTAAAAGAATCTGCTTCTTCTTTATCCAGACAATTACTCGAGAATGATTTAATTTCTAATTCAAAACAAGTTAAAGTTATTCTTGAAGAAGTTGGTGGTTATGAACATAGAGAACAAATAAAAATTTCTATAGAGCCTATTGTTCAAAAACCACATGTGTATGATGAATTTTTTAATGAGATTCCTTCAACAAAGAAAATTGCTGGAAATAAGATAATAATTTCATTTTGGTCAGATTTTAAACCATATGAGAAAAAAAGAGTTAAAATTTTGTTCTTTGGAAATTCTCAAATATTAGATTATTTGTCAGGAGGAATTGATGTTAATGCAAGGATATTATCTGAACAAAAAATAAATGTTATTTCTCAAGATAAATGTTTGTATTTTAAAAACTTAGATTATAGTGAAATAAAAGATCTTTTAGGTTTTGAACATCAATTCAAAATAAATATAAGCGATTGTGTTTTTGGATTAAATCCTCCTGAAGCAAATGTTATTATAAAGTCTATACCGGTTCTAATTGAAAAATCTGATGAGATAATATATCCTGAATATTCAAAGGTGATTGTATGGTAAAAGGATTTATACAAACTTTAGAAGCAGTAATTGCAGCTGTATTAATTCTAATTACGATTTTAATACTTTATCAACCAAAACCTTTAGTTGAAACTCAACTTCAAGAAATAAGTTATAATTGTTTAGTTGATTTAGATAATAAAGGTTTTTTGAGATATTATCTAGATGATCCTGAAGAAATAGAAAATAAGCTAAAATCTTGTTTACCTCCACTAACAGATTTTGTTGTCAAAGTCTGCACAAATGCTGATTGTGTAGCAGATGTTCCTAGTAAAACAGTGGTACTCTCTAGCTATTTAGTTTCAGGATATTATGCTGTAAGTCCTAGATTAGTAAATTTATGGGTATGGTATAAATGAAAGGTCAAGTAATTTTAATAATTTCAGTATTAGTGGTAATAATTCTTATATTGATTAAATTAAATACCCAGACCTTTACAGAAAAACCTCAAAATATTTTACCAACAACTTATTTAAATCTGAAAAATGAGCTAATAAAAACAATTGATATATCTTTGTTGAATCAAGAAGATGTTTCTAGTAATTTAAATGCTTTTATAGCATTTTCAAAGCAGATATTAGAGAGAAGAGGGTATAATCAAGAAATAAATTATAACATAGTAAGAGAAGGAGATATAACAAAGGTTTATATAAATCTGAACTTGAGTTTGAGTAATTCTTATATAAACGATGATTTTACTATTACTAGAACGGTGTTTACATGAAAGGAATATCACCACTCATATCATCACTACTTTTAATAGCAATAACAGTATCTGCTATAATTTTGGTTCTTCACCTAGGTACTCCTGCAACAGAAAGAACAAAGGAAATACTTCTACTTAGAGAAGGCAAAACAAATTTGAAATCAATTGATAATTATGTTAAAGATGTTTCTCAAGAAGGAGAAGGATCTACAAGGAGTTTAACTTTGAGTATTTCTGATGGAGAATATTACATAGATGCAGAGAATGAAACTTTAAGATTTATAATGCAAACAAAATATCAAATTATAGGTGCTGGTGTTTCAAAAATAGAAGATGGTGTTAACATAACTGGTAAAATAGGTTATGTTTATCTTACAATTGATTATGATGAAATTAACATAACCAATGGTGGACAATTTGGCAAAGGAAGTTATAATTTATTAATAAAGAATAATGGCCTTGATCAAACAGATAAACAAATAATAAGTATTATTGTATAAACTTTAAATAGCAGCTTAAATAAAATTTTAACATGAAAGGAATATCACCTTTAGTTGCTTCTGTATTATTGATAGCAATAACAATGGCTATTGCTGCTATTTTAGCAAATTATATATCAGGTTTAACTCAACAAACAATAGGAGCAATGCAAACTTGTATTGGAGGTTCAGTTAATTTTGCATCTGCTGAATATCCAAAATGGTCTGATTCTACAGTAATAGCTGTTGTAGAAGCTCAGGGTGTTGCATTGGGAAATTTCAAATTTTCTGTTACATTAACAAATGATACTGTGTTAACTTATGACGATGTTACAGGTCATTCAATACCTCCAGGAGCTGTTGGTGACATAAGAACAAGTACATTACCATTTAGTAAATCACAAGTCAAATCTGTATTGATATTAACAAATTGTAGTAATGTGAAGGCTGGTCCGACAACACTACGTTAAGCTTTTAAATGATACTTTCTAATTAATTGTATTTTAAAGGTGATATTATGGTTGAAGGAAGATGCATGAAATGCAGAAAACAAGTTGAAATTAAAGATGGTAAAGAAGTTACCCTGAAGAATGGCATGCTTGCAATTAAAGGTGTTTGTGAAAATTGCGGAACTAAAGTTTTTAGAATTATTGGAAAAAAGAAGTGATTATTCCTATTTCTTTATTTTTAATTTTTTATTAGCCTCTCCTATCACCTTCTTGCGGTCATCGTCACAGCTTGAGGCAACTGCAACTAACTCCGCCTATCAGGAGTCATTGAGGCTATTAATAGTTTATTTCTAAATCTTTTAAATATTATTAAAATAAATTGATATCATGGAAAAATTTATTCCATTATTAACTTTGGGAATTTTAACTTTGATATTAATTTCATATTTTTCATTTGCATCTCTGGTAAGTTTTGATATCACAGGATATGAAATAGTTAATGTAATAGAAGTTATTGGAAATAATGTTATAGTTGGAAATAATTGTACAGCAATAATAGCTGAAACTTCTCCAGAAAGAGCGGAGTCAATTTCTTTAGGATTAAAAGGGATTATTCAAGAAAGGCCAAATACACATGACACATTTTCTGCAGTTTTAAGGTCATTTAACATAACATTAGAAGCTGTTCAAATAGAAGGTGTAAAAGATAATTATTATTATTCTAATTTAATTTTGAGAACAGGTGATAAAATATTAAAACTTGATACAAAACCTTCTGACGCAATTGCAATAGCATTAAGAATGAATGCTACAATTTACATAAACAAAACACTTTTAACTAGAATGGGAGAAAATATTTGCTAATTATTCAATACAAATTCTACATTCTTCTAAACCTATAAAAGATTCTCTATGAATCTTACATAAAATTTCTTTTCTTCTAATAATCTTACAAATACTACAAATACCTTCCATAGAATTTAAGGCACTTTCAAGATCACCACTAACAATTCTACTTGCAAATTTTCCTATTTCCTCAGTTATTTCTTTATCTTTTTCTAAAATCCTTGTTCTTGATCCTCTTAGGTCTCTTCTGTATTGCGATATAGCTGCTTGTGTTATTCCTAATCTTTTTGCAGCATCCTGTTGAGTTAAATTATATTTTTCTATCAATTCCTTTGTAATCAATGCTCTTATAGCAGGAAGCAACACTTGCACAACACTTTCACAATAAGGTTTCATAGTATCACGATATAACACTGTTATAATTTAATATTTATAAATCTTTTGTTTAAAGATAAATATGAAACCAGATTGTTTGTTAATAAGAGTTGGTGAGCAAGCTTTAAAGAGTAAACAGGTTCAAAAAAGGTTTAATAAAATTTTATTAAATAATATTAATTCTGTAATAAAAGATAGAATTGAGAAAGGTCATAATAGAATTTTTATATATACAAAAAACATTAAAAAGACAGAAAATATTCTAAAAAGAATATTTGGGATTACATCATTTTCTCCAGCTTATGTTTGTGATTCTAATTTAAATGATATAAAAAAATTATCATTAAAAATTGCAAAAAAATTTAAATTTAAGACATTTGCAATAAGAGTAAGAAGATCTGGAAAACATATTTTTAATTCTCAAAGAATTGCAGAGGAAGTTGGTGATGTAATTAGAAAGAAATTAAAAGTTAAAGTTAATTTGAGCAAACCAGATAAAGAAATTTTTATTGAATGCAAATCTAAAAAAACTTATATATTTACAAAAAAGATTATTGGTCCTGGTGGATTTCCATTAGGAACTGCAGGAAGAGTCTTTGGAATAATTGAAAATAAGCAGGATATTGTTGCTGCATGGCTAATTATGAAAAAAGGATGTGAATTAACTTTAAACAAAAACTCAAGAATTTTGAAGAAATGGCATATTGGAAGGAAATTAAAAATTCAGAAAAATAATAATGGAATTCAATCTGTTGTGATTGGAGAAAATCATAAAAAACAATTATTTGACAGATTATATAAATCAAATTTGCTAGTCTTAAGACCTTTAGTAGGGTTTAATAATGCAAAAATAGAAGAAATTTATCAAAAAATAGCTTAAACGATAAGCTTTTATTCATTACGCATAAGTGGTTAATATTTAAATACTTATCTATACCATTAATAATTATCAAAAAAATCTAATTACAAAGTAGTAATAAAGCTTAAATACAAGATTTCATATTAAAAATATGTGGTAGATTGAATGGTTGTATCACAAAAAGTATTAGATGCATTAAAACAAATAGGATTAAACCTATATGAAAGAAAACTATGGGTTGCATTACTGTCAAGAGGGACTGCAACTGCAGGAGAATTATCTAGTTTAGCTAAGGTTCCACATTCAAGAACTTATGATGTGCTTGAATCTTTAGCAGAAAAAGGATTTGTAATGATACAGAACACTAAGCCTTTGAGATATATGGCAGTTTCTCCAAATGAGGCTTTAGAAAGAGCAAAAAAGAAGATAAAAGAAGATTTAGATGTTATGATTGACAGGATAGCAAGATTACAAAAATCTTCAGTTCTAAAAGAATTAAACGCTATTCATAAACAAGGAGTCCAACTAGTAGAGCCAGGAGAACTAACTGGTTCATTAAAAGGAAGACGTGCAATGCATCAACAGCTTGGTACAGTATTTAAGGGTGCAAAAAATTCTATATCAATTCTAACAACACATCAGGGTTTAAGTGAACTAAGTAACAATCATTTTGATTTGTTAAAGAAAGTATCTGCTAAAGGAGTTAAAATTAGAATAGCAACTCAATACACGAAAAAAAACTTACCAGTTATACAAAAGTTAAAGAAATTTGCTGAAATAAGAAAGGTTCCTAAAGATGTAAACGGAAGATTTTGTATTGTAGATGGAAATCATGTTATTATGGCAATGACAGATGAGGGTGTTCATCCTTCTCAAGATACAGCTTTGTGGAGTCAGTCAGAACATATTGCAGGAAATGTATTAGGACCAATGTTCAATGCTTTATGGAGAAAACTCGAGAGTGCATAAACTTTTTATATAAAGTCAATTATTTCTGATTATGGCTATTGTTGAATTCCTATCAAATATTATAATAGATTTCATAACATCTTCAGGTTATTTAGGAATATTTATATGGATGTTATTAGAATCAGCTAATATTCCAATTCCTAGTGAGATAATAATGCCTTTTTCTGGTTATTTGGTTTATTTGGGAAAATTTAGTATGATAGGAATAATATTTGTAGGAGCTTTGGGAAATCTGGTAGGGTCAATAATTTCTTATTACATAGGGCTAAAAGAAGGAAGATCATTCATTGAAAAATATGGAAAATATTTTTTATTAGGACATAAGCACATAAAATTATCAGAAAAATGGTTTAAAAGATATGGGACCGAAACAATATTCTTTTCAAGGTTATTGCCAATAGTTAGAACCTTTATTTCATTACCAGCAGGAATTGGAAAGATGAATATAAAAAAATTTATTATTTATACATTTATTGGGTCTTTAATATGGTCTGCAATTTTAGGGTATCTAGGTTTTATTTTGGGGCCAGAATGGAATAATCTAGTTATATTTTTCAATGAGATTGATATTATTTTAATAATAATTTTTATTTTACTAATTTTATTTTGGAAATTTAGAAAGTAGGTCTTTCTGTTAAATATCTTGATAATGGTAATTTTTTAAAAGGCAATCCCTTTATTTGCTTTCTAATAATATCAATTAATTCTTCCTTTGAAATGCTTTTAACTTCTCCGGTTTTTCTAAATCTTACTGCTAATTTTCCTGATTTTATTTCTTTCTCTCCTATAACAACTATGTAAGGGACCCATTCCATCTCAGCATCCCTTACCTTCTTTTCAATCGATTCAGCTCTATCATCAATGTCTACACGAATATCATTCTTTTCAATAATATCAGCAATTTCTTCTGAATTCTTAATAAAACTATCATTAACAGGACATAATCTTACCTGAGTTGGTGATAACCATATTGGTAGCAAAGGATTTTTCTCTGTTGATGCTCTTTCTAATAATGCATATATAACTCTTTCAATTGCTCCAGATGGAGATAAATGAAGTATTAATGGATTTTTTAGTTTATTGTCCTTGTCCCTGAATTTAATATCATATATTTTTCCATTTTCTACATCTATCTGATCTGTTGTTAATGCACTTGCTTTATTTAAAGTATCAACAAAATTAAGTTCATATTTTGTTGAAAAATATGCATATTGTTTTTCCCATATCTCTAGCAAGGCAGGTTTTCTCCATTTTTTTACCAGTTCTGCTAGAAACTTTTTATTTTCTTTCCAAAACATTTGAGTTGCTCTTACAGCTAATTCAAGATCTTCTTGTAAATTAAATCCAATCTTTTCTTGTATTTTAAGGGAAACATCAAATCTTTTTAACATTTCTTTTTTTGCTTGCTCCAAATCAGAACAAAATGCATGACAATCTGGCATTGTAAATGCTCTTAATCTCCTTAGTCCTACTAATTCTCCTCTTGTTTCAAACCTAAAACTATATTTTGTTAATTCATAAAGTCTCATTGGTAGATTCCTATAAGAAATTGTTGTATCATGTGCCATTAAAAATTGTCCAAAACAAGCAGAAAACCTTAAAAATAACCTTTTACTTGGGGTATCAATAATGTATTGTCTTGCAGGAAATCTATCTACATATTTCTTCAATGCTGGATGATTAAAGTCATACATGATTGGAGTTTCAACTTCCATTGCACCATAATCAAGCATCTCTTGAGTTACTAATTCTTCAAGTAGTGATTTGATTAACCTTCCTTTTGGTAAGAATCTAAAATTTCCTGGATCACTTCCAGGTTCATAACCAACCAATTCCAAATGTTTCATAAGATTTATATGTATGGGCTCTTTCTCAACTTTCCTGCTTTTTTCCATTTCATATGTTGCAAATTTTTTTAGATTCTTGAATTTAGAAAAATCAAACTTATTTATTTCATGAACTTCTCCATCAGGAGTTAATATAAACCATTCTGATTTAATTTTCTTCTCTTCTTCCAATGACTTTGATATTATTTCTTCTTTCATTTAATCACTTTATTATTTGATATAAATAATTTAAATACTCTAAACATAAAGTTTCATTATATAGCCCCGTCGTCTAGTGGTCAAGGATAACGGGCTTTGGAGTTTTAACTCTAAAGATGCGATTTTAGATGAGCGAAGATACCCGTTGACGCAGGTTCGAATCCTGCCGGGGCTACCATTTAAATACTTATAAGATAAAAAGTGGTAGTATGGGAATGTTTTCAGGAAGAGAAATTAAGAAAAGATCAAAAAAGAAAAAATGGAAAAAGACTACCTATAAGGTTCGAAAATTAAAACTTAGAATTAAAAAAGATCCTTTAGGTGGAGCACCTCAAGCTAAAGGTATTGTTATTGCTAAAAAAGGTGTGGAACAAAAACAGCCCCATTCTGGAATTATAAAATGTGTGAGAGTTCAACTTCTAAAAAACGGAAAAGAAGTTACTGCATTTGTTCCAAGAACAGGTGCAATAGATTTTATAAATGAGCATGATGAAGTTTTGATAGAAGGTGTTGGTGGATCTCAAGGAGGGCCTGTTGGTTCTATGTGGGGAGTTAGATGGAAAGTTATTAAAGTAAATAATATTCCTTTATCAGAATTAAGAAAAGGTAAGGTAAAGAAACCAGTGAAGTAATATGTTTAAAATTTTTAATAAATGGGATACAAAAGTAGAAATTAAAGATCCTGGGTTAAAGGATTATATAAATTTAAAACCAGTTTTAGTTCCTAAAACATTTGGTAGACATGCAAAGCAACAATTTCATAAATCTAATTTAAACATAATTGAAAGATTAATGAATCATTTATATGTTCCTGGTCATAGAGGGAAAAGACATAGGATATCAAGTGGAAGAGTAACTGGAAAATCAACAAAGGTTTGGGAAATAATGAAAAATACTTTGGAAATAATAGAAAAGAAAACAAAAGAGAATCCAATAGAAGTTTTGGTTAGGGCTATAGAAAATGCTGCTTTAAGAGAAGAAATTACTTCTTTTCAAGTTGGAGGAATTATAGTAAGAAAAGCTGTTATAACTTCTCCTCAGAGAAGAGTTGATATGGCATTAAGATTAATAACCCAAGGAGCATATCAAAAAGCATTTGACAAACCTAAGAATATGGCAGAATCATTGGCAGATGAAATAATAGCAGCATGTAATAATGATTCTTCAAAATCTCATGCTATTAGAGAAAGAGAGAGAATTGAAAGAGAAGCTGCTGGTGCAAGATAATTATTTTCTTTTTGACTTTTTCTTTTCTTTCTTTAGTTTATCACCAATTATTTTTTCTTTCTTTTTTATTGCTTTGGCCGTTTTCTTAATAATATCTTTAGGTTTTTCACCTTCATACATTTTCTCTGTAAATTCAGTAATAATTGTAAAAATAATAGCAATCATTAAAATAATCAAAACATTTTCTATTCTTTGAAATAGAATAGAAATACTAGAACCGGCTCCAGTCATATAAAAAGCTGTTATATCTTCAAAAAATCCAGATAAAATCAGAATTATAAAGAATATGACAATCCTTAGTGCTCTTTTCTTATGTTTTCTTGTTGCTATCTTTCTTCTATAACCTTTGACAAGGACGTATTTTCTTTTTTTATTCATATTATTATTATTAAGCAACTTATATTTTAAACCTTTCCAAAAAGTTTAAATATAATTCTCTCTTATTATGAGAATATGGCAAGAGAAGAATATTCAGAAAAGGTTCAAAAATTAATGGAAAATCCTAAAAACATTAGAAATATTGGTATTGTTTCTCATATTCATCATGGCAAAACTACTTTAACTGATAATTTAGCAGCAGCAGCTGGATTAATGGCAAAACAATTAGTTGGAGAAAGAATGTTGACATGGATTGATAAACAGGAAAGGGAAAGATTAATGACAATCTATGGAGCAACAGTAACAATGGCACACGAGTATGAAGGAGAAAGGTATTTGATTAATTTATTAGATACCCCAGGTCATGTTGATTTTGGAGCTGATGTTACTCAGGCAATGAGAGCTGTAGATGGAGCAGTTGTATTAGCATGTTGTGTTGAAGGTGTAATGCCTCAAACAGAAACTGTTTTAAAGCAGGCATTAACAGAAAGGGTGAAACCAATTTTATTTATAAATAAAGTTGATAGAGCAATAAGAGAATTAAAATTAACACCTGAGCAATTACAAAAGAGATTAGAGAAAATAGTAGTTGACGTTAATAAATTTATTCAAAGATATGTTGAAGATCAATATAAGGGGACATGGATTCCTAAAGTTGAGGATGGTTCTGTTGCATTTGGTTCTGCATTGAAAAAATGGGCAATCTCTGTTCCATTCATGAAAAAATCAGGTGTAAGTTTTAAAGATATAATTGATTTGTGTTCTCAGGAAAGAGATGAAGAATTAGCAGAAAAAGCTCCAATGCATATAGTTGTTATGGATATGGTTATTAAACATCTACCTTCTCCAGTAGAAGCCCAAAAGTATAGGATAGAAAGAATTTGGAAAGGTGATGTGAATTCTGAAATTGGAAAACAATTAGTAAATTGTGATCCTAATGGTAAATTAGCAGCAGTGATAACAAAGGTTGTTTACGATCCTCATGCAGGTATGATATCAACTGCAAGAGTATTTTCTGGTAAGATGAAAAGAGGACAAGATATATATTTTGTTGATCTAGGAAGGATTTCTAAGATTCAACAAGTTACAACCTTTATCGCATTAAAAAGAATTCCAATTGAAATTATACCAGCAGGGAATGTAGTTGGTTTGGTTGGTTTATCAGAAGCAACTGTTGGTGAAACTATTTGTGACCCAAATTATGTTGTTGAAACATTTGAAGCAATAAAACATATATTTGAACCAGTTGTTACAAAGGCAATTGAACCAAAATCACCACAAGATTTACCAAAATTAATTGAAATTTTAAAAACACTAAAAAGAGAAGACCCAACTTTAAATGTTCAGATAAATCCTGAAACTGGAGAAACATTAGTATCAGGATTAGGGGAATTACATTTAGATGCAAAGGTTGAAAGAAAAATTAAAGAAAAGGGGATTGATATTATTGTTTCACCTCCAATAGTCGTTTATAGAGAAACAATATTTGGAAAATCTCCTGTATTTGAAGGCAAATCTCCTAATAAACATAATAAATTCCAGATTTCTGTTGAGAGTATTCCAAAAGAAATTTACAAATCAATGACAGAAGGAGTAATTAAAGATGGAGAAATTAAGGGAAAAAATTTAGAATTAAGAAAAAAATTAGTAGAATTGGGTTTTGATAGAGACGATGCAAAAAATGTTATTTTGATTCATAATCATTGTATGTTTCTTGATTGCACAAAAGGAGTTCAATATTTAAATGAGGCAATGGAAATGGTAAAGGATGCGTTTAAAGAGGTTATGGATCAAGGACCATTAGCAAAAGAGCCATGCTCTGCTTTGATTGTAAGATTAGAGGATGCGGAATTGCATGAAGATGCTGTTCATAGAGGACCTGCACAAGTTATGCCTGCTATAAGAAATGCAATGAATCAATGTATGTTAAAGGTAGGTGTTACATTTCTAGAACCTAAACAAATATTAAGAATAGATACTCCCCAAGAGTATATAGGAAATGTTAGTGCTGAAATTAATAACAGAAGAGGAGAGATTCTAAATGTTGAACAAGGAGAATATTCTTCAATTATTACTGCAAAACTTCCAGTTGCAGAGATGTTTGGGTTTGAAGGACAATTAAAGTCAGCTACTGGTGGAAAGGGTTTTCAGTCTTTAATGGATGTTGTTTTTGAAAAAATACCAAAAGAATTAAGAGATAAGATTGCACTGCAAATCAGAGAAAGAAAGGGAATGCCAAAGGAATTACCTAAATCCGAGATATAACCAAAACCTTTAAATAAGTTAGTTTATTATTATAATAACAAATTTGAGGTGATATTTAATGGTAGCAAAACCACACATGAATTTAGTAACAATTGGTCACGTTGATCACGGAAAATCAACCTTGATAGGTAGATTGCTATTTGATACTGGAAACCTAAAAGAAGAGGAACTGAGAAAATTAAAAGAATTAGCTAAAGATGTTAAAAAAGAAACATTTGAATTTGCATTTGCAATGGATAAATTAAAAGAAGAAAGAGAAAGAGGATTAACAATCGATGTTATGCATAAGAGATTTGATACTCCTAAATATTATTTTACAGTTATTGATGCTCCTGGGCACAGAGACTTTGTTAAAAATATGATTACTGGTGCTTCTCAAGCAGATGCAGCAATTTTAGTAGTATCTGCAAAAGAAGGAGTTCAGGAACAAACTAAAGAGCACGTGTTTTTAATAAAGGTTCTAGGTGTAAATCAATTAGTGGTTGCACTTAACAAAATGGATGCAGTTAATTATGATCAGAAGAGATATGAAGAAGTTAAAGCAGATACAGAAAAATTATTGAGATCAGTTGGTTATGACACAAGTAAAATATTGTTTATTCCAACCTCAGCTTATGTAGGAGATAATGTTGCTAAGAAATCTGATAATCTAAAATGGTTTACTGGACCAACTCTATATGAAGCATTAGATACATTTGTATTACCACCTCAACCACTTGACAAACCATTAAGACTTCCTGTTCAAGATGTTTATACAATAACAGGAATTGGAACAGTTCCAGTTGGAAGAGTTGAAACTGGTATTTTGAAAACTGGAGACAAAATAATTTTTGAACCAGCAGGAGTTCAATCTGAAGTTAAATCAATTGAGATGCATCATGAACAAGTATCAGAAGCAAAACCAGGAGATAACGTAGGATTCTGTGTTAGAGGAGTTTCTAAACAAGATATTCGAAGAGGAGATGTTGTGGGTCATACAACTAATCCACCTACAGTTGCAAAAGAATTCACAGCACAAATAGTTGTATTGCAACATCCAAATGTTATTACAAAGGGTTATACACCAGTTTTCCATTGTCACACAGCTCAGGTTGCATGTAAGATAATAGAAATTGTTAGAAAAATAGATCCAAAGTCAGGAGCAACCATTCAAGAGAATCCAGATTTCATTAAAACAGGAGATGCAGCTATTATAAAATGTGTTCCAAATAAACCACTAGTAGTTGAATCTTCAAAGGATTTCCCACAAATTTCAAGATTCGCAATCAGGGATATGGGAATGACAGTTGCAGCTGGGGTTTGTTTAGAAGTTGTTAAGGGTAAGTAAACATTTTTTCTTTTTTAATTATTAGGTATATTTAGCGTGATTTAGTAGGCCTCAGGATATTCTCCGATAGATGCAGTTCTTCTATTAAAATCAAGTCTTTATCCATTTCTTCTGTTGAATAAGTAGCAAATTCTTCTGGTGTTAAACCATTTTTTCAGATAGCCATGAAAAAAATTTATCTTGAAATTCTTTAAGTTTATGAATTTTGTTATTATAAACGATGGTTATAAATTATTAGTAAATTATTTAAATACTTTGAATAATACTTTAATTCTATGCAAAAGGCTAGAATCAAACTTACATCAACAGACCCAAAAAAATTAGATGAAGTTTGTAGTGAATTAAAAACAATAACAGAAAAGTTTGGTGTAGCCATGCATGGACCAATTCCTTTGCCAACTAAAA
>JBHIDO010000006.1:0-36882 GCA_046760145.1 Candidatus Aenigmatarchaeota archaeon | reverse complement strand
ATATTCTATTGCTTCAATAATCCAAGATTCAAAACCTATACCATCATTATTCAAAACTTTCACTGGAACTAACCATGCACCTGGTGCAACACCCTTATATTTTCCTCCTGATGCAGCTCCGCTTCCAGCTGCTATCGAAGCAACGTGAGTTCCATGTCCATGATGATCATCAGCTACAACATCGTCATCCCCATCTCCATAATCTATACTATCTATAAAATACTGGGCTGGAACAAAATCATTTTGAGCAATAATCTTACCAGCAAAATCTGGGTGAGAAGAATCAATACCAGTATCTAAAATTGCTATACGGATTCCTTTACCAGTTATTTCATTACCAGTAATATCTGTTTGATCCCAAACATCATCTGCATTAATTATTTCGATGCTATCATTCAATTGTATCTCAACTTTCCTATCCAACCAAATTTTTTTAACTTCTGATAATTGTGCTAATTCTACTAAATTTGAAGAAGAAACTTTAGCAGAAATTAATGGTGAGAATCTGAAAGTTTTTGAAACCTGACCTAAATTATTTATTTTTCTTGATACGGTATTAATTGTTGTTTGAGCAATAGCAGATGTAGTTATTGTTCTAGTTTTAACTTCTGCTTTAGGAACATTATATTCTACAATTATTGGTAAAGATTCTAAATTATAATCCTTTAATATATTATAATTGTAAAAAGCTTCGTCAAGTTTAGGAGAAGGTGAAATTTTAGAAGAAATTAAAATTTCTTTATCAGGAGTTACTATTGAAATTAATTCCTCATCATAGGGAACAGAAATTCTTTCTATTACCTGATGTTCTTTAAAAAATGATGGGTTATTGCCAAACCCCTTTGTTTTATTAGTTAAATAAGTGAAAGTGATTATATTTTCTGAAACTGGTTGAGAAGTTTCTTGATAACCTGCTCCGTATTTTCCTATTTCAGAAACATAAGGAAATATTAAAGCTATGGAGAAGGTAATTAACATTAAAGCTAAAATAAAAATTACTTCTATAGACTGAGCTTTCATACTAATTAATAATGGAATTATAAATAAAAATATAACCTATAATCTTTTATGATTGATAAACTACTGAAAGTAGATTTAATTAAGAAAAATCCTTCTTATGGAATTGCTTTAGGAATCTTTTTTGCAACAATAGGATTAGCATTTTCAACCTTAATTTTCAAAGAAAATTCCTCATTTCCAGCAGTTTTTTTAACAACATTAGCAGCAGCACCAATTTTAATTAGAGTAATGGAAGAAGAGAAAATAAAAAAAGATTTCATATTAAATAGACATAAAAAAGTTATTAAAATTTATTCTTATTTATTCTTTGGAATGGCTATTGCGTTTGCATTATGGTATACAATACTTCCAGAAAACTTTTCATTAATTTTATTTGAAGAACAAACTCAAAAATTTGCTGCTGGTTATTTTACAGAACCAACTCAAACATTTTTATCAATAATTATGAACAATATCGGATTATTATTTTTCTTTTTCTTATTATCTTTATTTTACGGATCCGGTTCTATATTCCTTTTAACATGGAATGCATCAATAATGGGTGTAATGTGGGGAAATTCTATAAAGGCAACTTTAGCTTTATTTAACCCATCAATTTTAATTGTTAATACTTTATTTGCACTTCCTTATTTGTTTCCAGAAGTTCTAGCATATTTTATAGCAGCAATAGCAGGAGGAATCGTTGCTGTTAATTTAAAGAAAAAACAGAAACTTAAATTAGCAATGAAAGATTCTCTTGTTCTTTTAGGAATTTCTATTGTAATGATAGTAATTGCTGGGGTAATAGAAACTTGGATATTAGCTATCTAGTGGTGGACCCGGCGGGATTCGAACCCGCAATTTCTACCCTTTTGGTTAAGATTGCCAAGGTAGCGTCTTTCCATTGGACCACGGGCCCTAAAGACCTAATTCATCTGATATTTTCTGCAAAGCTTTTAATGATATTTCAAAAAATTTTTCTCGAGAAATTCCTATCTCTTCACAATATAAAATTTTTTCTCTGTTACAATTTCTTGCAAAATCTTTTTGTTTAAATTTTTTACTAATACTTTCTAATTTTACATCACTTAATTTCTTAGAAGGAATTATCAATGCAGCAGCAATTATTAATCCTGAGATTGCATCTGCTGCTATTAATGCAAAATCCATTTTACTTTCTGGATTTATCCCTGTATTTTCAAAATTATGAGACTTTATTGCTCTTATAATTTCTGAATCAACTTTATCTTTTAAAATATTTTCAGAAACAATACCATGCTCTTTATGATCTTTTATTTTTTCAAAATCTATATCATGCAATAATCCGGTTAATGCCCATTTTTCTTTATCTTCTCCCAAATGCTTTGCGGTTTTTTTCATTATAGCCTCTACAGCTAACATGTGCTTGAACAAGTTTTCTTTGCTAATGTTTTCTTTTACTAATTCTATTGCATCTTCTCTATTCATGAAATCACTAATGGGCCAGGCCAGAATCGAACTGGCGATCTCCACCTTTCCTAGTGGCTTGTAAGGGTTCCGCATCAATGATTTGGCGTCCTAACCACTAGACCACTGGCCCATGATAGTTTTAACACTTAAATTCATTTAAAAATTTGCATTAAAGAATTAATTTATTTAGTAACCAATTGATCGCCTATTTCCGTAGGTATAATCTCTTTTTCATAAACAGTTACTTCTGGCACCAAACTTCTATATAAATCAATTACCTTATGGATATTATTCTCCACTGTAAAAGAATGTCTTTTTTCTAAAACCTTTTCCTGTACTTTTTTAACTCTTTCTTTATCTTCTAATATTTCTGGAAGTTCATCTAAATCCTCTAAAATAAAACCTAATTTATATTTCTCTATAAATTGTTTTTGTAATTTATGAGGAAAAGATAAAACAGGTAAACCAGAAGATATGTACTCAAATATCTTATTAGAAAAGACAACATCTAGATGTTTCCTATGTTTATTACTATTAAACCCAGCCCAACCAAAGTCGTACTGTGTAAGCTCTTGGAGTAAATTTTTTGGATCCAAATGACCATGATAATATAGTCTTTCTGTTTTAGAAGCCAAGTCTTTGTAATCCTCATTATTTCTTGCATCATAAATATGAAGAGAAATACCTCTTTCAACAATACCCACAAATATTTCTCTTAGGTCATAATGGTCATCCTCAACTTTACTGTTTAGATTACCCTCATAAACTATGTGTATTTGATTATCTCTTTTAGATAGTTTTTCTTTAAGTTGAAAAGGAATGATTGAAGATGGAACAAAATTATAAAAAGTTAATTCTTTGGGTGCTTTAGTCACATATTTCTGATGAACAATGTCCCTGATACCTCCTGTTACATATATATTTGCATCACTATTTTCACAAGCAAATTTCTCATCTTCTTTAATTTTCTCGACTTTTTCTGAGCCCCATCTCTTTAATTTGGCTTCTTGAATAGAAAATAAATCATGAATATCATTTATCACAGGCACATCCACATTTTCTGTTGCATTTATAGCTGCAACAGTCAAAAAATCTGGAGTGTTATGACTATGAATTAAATCAATGTCATAATTCATTAGTATGTTTTTAATTTGTCTTTCAAGATCATTTTTTTCCAATCTTATATAATCATTAATGAATTCATCACCATATCCGTAAAATTCAGATAAAGTTTTCTTTCTGTAACCAAAGTAAATATCAAACTCTTCGTCTAACTGAACCTTTTTAAGTCCATAAGCATATTTCAACGCCCTTATACACGGTTGCGGTTGAAGGAATAAAATTTTCATTTATATCAACATAAAACAACGACAAATGTCTTATTTTTTAACCACTGAAATAGGGTGAAAAAAAATCCAATTTATTATATATGTGCAATAAACCTTAAATACTTTTTGTTATTTCTAGAAATTTTTTGTTTTAATTGGTGGGCCAGGGCGGATTTTGAAGCATTACTACTGTTTATTGTAATTAAAATTTATTAGTTTATCTTAACAATAGTTATCTGAGTTTATGAAAAATCTAGATTTATCAAAAATAAAACTTAGTTTTAAAGATAAAATTAAAAAACTAAAATTTCCAAAAAAGATGAATGAAAAATTAGCTGAAGATATAGGTATTCACATTGGTGATGGTAGCATGTATATAACTGGATCCAGTAAACAAAGTTATGAAATCAAATGTAGTGGTCACCCAGAAGATGATAAAGAACATTACCTAAATACAATAATACCATTGAAGGAAGAACTTTTCAATATAAAAATTAAACCAAAACTTTTTAAACCTAAAAAGACTGATTTTGGGTTTGTAATTTGTTCTAAAGCACTATTTTATTTTTACAATAAAGTTATTGGTATACCAGCAGGAAATAAAACCAAGATATGTAAAATACCAGATATTATAATGAAATCTGAAGATAAAATAAAAATAGCGTTTTTAAGAGGACTAGCAGATACTGACTTTTCTTTAACCTTTAAAAGCAAAAGTAAAAAACATAACTTACATACTTATCCATTAATCTTCGCTGGCTTTGCTAGTAATAATCTAATTAATGACTTGAAGGATGTATTGAGCGACTTAAACTTTACATTTTGTTATTGTAGCTATTTTGGTAGGAGATACGATAAATTATACTTAAAATATGTTATAAATTTGAATGGGGTAGAGAATTTAGAAAAATGGATGAAGTTAATAGGTTTTAATAATCAGAAGCACCTAACAAAATATTTGATATGAAAGGAGTTTGGCTTCTGCCCGCCACATACTACTCTAGAACAGAGAAAACAAATTCTAGAAGGTAAATTAGATCCATACATATTTTATAAAAAATAAATAGTGGGCGAGGAGAGATTTGAACTCTCGACTTCTGGGGCGTAATGCCTCTCCAGTATTTACAGAACGCAGCCAACAAAAATAACTGACGTTATTTTATAAGACTGGCGCTCTAACCAAACTAAGCTACCCGCCCAATGAATTTATATTATTTTGAAACTAATTTAAAACTATGCTAAATGTGAAACAACAAACACAAAAGATTTTGGAAAAAAATGATTATGTTACTTGCGATTACAAAGGTTGTTTTGACATTGCAGCAAAAAAAGATGTTTTATTGTTATTAAAAACTTTGTTAAATGTTGATTCTTTTCAAAAAGAACAAGCAAAAAATCTTAAAATTATTTCTAATAATTTGGATGCTCATCCTATTATTATAGGTTTACATACAACAAGAGAAAAACTAAAAACAGGAATTGTTTACGAGAGATTTGAATTACCTACAATATCAATAAAAACATTCAAAGAACTAATTTCTAATCAAATATTTCCTAGAATTTATAGAGATAGAGGAGGATTATATGTAGAAATTGATTCTAGTTTATTAAAAGAAACCAGATTAAAAAGAAATTTAACTCAAAGAGAATTAGCAGAAATGGTTGGAATAAATAAAAAGGTAATTTATGAGCATGAGAAAAAACAATTAAGAATGTTCTTAGCAATAGCTGAGAAATTAGAACAAATTCTTGATAAAAAATTAATTCAACCTATTGAATTATTGAAAAAATATCAAGAACATGGTCATCCAAAAGATAATCTAGAGAAATATGTTGGTAAAAACTTAGAAAAATTAGGATTTGAAACTGATTTTGTTAAACAAGCTCCGTTTGATGTTTTTGTAAGAGAAAAATCATTAACATTATCTGATGTTGAAATTAACAAAAGAAGAATAAAAAATAGAGCTGTAAATCTAAGAAATTTCATTAACATAATTAAAAAACCTGCTGTCTTTATAACAGAAAAATCAAAAGATGAAAATATATTAGGAATTCCTATTATTGAAAGAAAGGATTTAGAAGAATTAGAAAGAAATGATTTCATAAAAATAACTAAACGTGTTGAATATGAGGCAATTTGAAATAAAAGTTGAAAATAAAATTGGTAGTTTAGCTGAAGTTTGTGATATAATATCAAAATCAGGAGTTAATATAACAGCAATAGCCACTGAAGATAAAGGAGACCATGGAATAATTAAAGTTATAACAGAAAATGAAGACCTAACAAGATCTGCATTAACAATATCTGATATGGAATTTAAAGAATTTGAAGTTGTTCCTGTCAGGTTAAGAGATCAACCAGGAGAATTAGCAAAATTATCAAGAGCATTAGCTAACTTAGGAATAGATGTTCAGTCTGTATTTGTATTAGGAAAAGATAAGGGTACAACAGAGATTGTATTTAAAGTTGATAATCTAGAGAAAGCTAGAGAATTATTGGAATAACCGTTAGATTTAAATATACTCACATACACATATTTTTCTACAGGTGATAAAATGACTAATGGAACTCAGGTAGGAGGACAACCTATTTTGGTGTTACCTGAAGGAACTCTAAGAACCTTAGGTAAAGATGCTCAACATAACAATATAGCAGCTGCTAAAGTAGTGGCAGATGCTGTTAGAACAACCCTAGGACCTAAAGGTATGGATAAGATGCTTGTAGATTCTATGGGAGATATTGTTATTACTAATGATGGAGTTACTATTCTGGATGAAATGCAAATAGAACATCCTGCTGCAAAAATGTTAGTAGAAGTTGCTAAGACACAAGATGAAGAGGTTGGGGACGGAACAACCACAGCAGCTATTTTAGCAGGTGAATTATTAAAAAAAGCTGAAGGTTTACTTGATCAAAACATTCATTCTACTGTTATTACAAGGGGATTTAAATATGCTAAGGAAAAGTCCTTAAAAATACTTGATGAAATTGCAGAAAATGTTACTGAAAATGATAATGATGTTTTATTAAACATAGCAAAAACAGCAATGACAGGAAAATCTTCAGAAAGGGCATCTGATCATTTAGCAAAATTAGCTGTTGACGCAATAAAAACTGTTATGGAAAAAGTAAATGGAAAAATTGAAATTGATACTGAAAATGTTAAAATTGAGAAAAAGCAAGGTGGTTCTGCAGAAGATACAGAATTAATAAGAGGATTAGTTATTGATAAGGAAGTTGTACATCCAGGAATGCCAAAGCATGTTAAGGATGCAAGAATTGCTTTATTAGATTCTTCATTAGAAATAGAAAAAACAGAAACAGATGCACAAATAAGAATAACATCTCCTGATCAATTACAAAAGTTCTTAGAACAAGAAGAAAAAATATTAAAAGATATGGTCGGAAAAATTGCAGCATCAGAATGTAATGTTTTATTTTGTCAAAAGGGAATTGATGACATCGCCCAACATTACTTATCTAAAAAAAATATTTTAACTGTTAGAAGGGTTAAGAAATCTGATATAGAGAAATTAGCAAGAGCAACAGGTGCAAGGATTGTTTCTAATCTTTCTGATTTATCAAATGAAGATTTGGGTTATGCAGGATTAGTTGAGGAGAAGAAAATTGCAGGAGAAGAAATGATATTTATCAGAGAATGTAAAGATCCTAAATCTGTTTCAATTCTAATTAGAGGTGGAACAGAGCATGTTGTTGAAGAAGTTGAAAGAGCAATGAAAGATGCAATTGGTGGGGTTGCTTCTGCATTAGAAGTTGGAAAGATTGTTGCTGGTGGTGGTTCACCAGAAGAAGCTGTTGCAAACGGACTAAGAAAATTTGCTCAATCTTATTCTGGAAGAGAACAACTAGCAATTCTAGCATTTGCAGATGCAATAGAAATTATTCCAAGAACTCTAGCAGAAAATGCAGGACTAGACCCAATTGATATATTAGTCGAATTAAGATCTGCACATGATGAAAATAAGACACAACATGGGGTAGATGTCTACACAGGAAAAATTGTTAACATGAGAGAAAAGGGTGTTATTGAACCTTTGAAAATAAAAACTCAAGCAATAAAATCTGCTGCAGAAGCTGCTGAGATGATTTTAAGAATTGATGATATTATATCTGCAGGAAAGATAGAAAAAGGAACTGGAATGCCCTCAGGAATGCCAGGTGGAATGCCACCTCAATACTAAATTTCTATAATATTTATATAGCAGCATCTCAAAATTAGTTTCATGGCTAAAAAGAAAAAAGAAGAAGTTGAAATTAGACCTAGTAAAAAACATGGTTACGAAATAATAACATTAGATCCTTATAAAAGATTTGAAAGAGTAGAAAGAGATGCAGGATTAATACCACAAGTACAAAGCTTGATAACAGAGATTATTGAACTAATTAGAAGTAATCAAAAAATTGTAAACGAAGTTATAAGAGCAAATACAGATTTAAGAAATGAGATTTCTAGATTACCACCAAAATTAGATGACTTAACAGACCAAATGAGAAAATTTATTGGATTAGTAGAAGCTGCAGGAAGAGAAGAAATAACAACACCAGGACCTGAGTCTTTAAAACCATTAGAAGATCAGTTAAAAAAACTTGTCGAACAAAATCAAAAATTAATAGAAAATAACCAATCTATTCTTGAATCCTTAGATAGTTTAGGTAGGAAAATAAAAGCTGGCACGCCTATTTCTCAATTACTATCTTCCTATCCAAAATTGAAACTAAGAAAAAGGGAAGTTAAATGAAATATAAACTTTTTGTAAAAATAGCAACTATAATAGTAGAAGTTATTTTAGTTTTAATTCTATTAATGACATTTACGATATTTGCTATGAAACCAGAACCAGAAATTTTTACAAATGCTCTTTTACTAATATTAATTCTAGTTCAATTATTCACAGTTAATATGCTTATGAACGTTTATGAAAAATTAGAAAAAGGAGGCAAAAGAAAATGAAAGGAATCTCAGATGTAATTGCAATTATTTTGATATTGATGATAACAGTTGCACTAGCTGCATTAGCATATGTATGGTTTACAGGCATTTTCGAAACAATATCAGGCGGAGCAGGTCAAGCAGCAACAGGAGTTGCAAAAACAATTGCAACTAATTTTAAAATAGAAGCTGCAAAGGGATTTGCAACTGATGAAAAAGTTACTATAACAATAAGAAATACTGGAACAGAAAATATTGATGCAAGTAAAATAGCAGTTTATGTAGATGATAATATAAAGGAAACAGAAGGTAATACTGGAACAATATCACCCGGAGATACATTAACATTCGATGCAATAAACGTAGCTAATCCTTGTAATAAAATTTTGAAAGTAACGATTGAAACTGGTGCAGAAGATTCTATAACAATCAGTTGTTAATAAATATTCACTTAGAGAATAACTAACTATGAAAGGTCAATCAGAAATAATAGTTTTCATATTATTGTTTTTAATTGGTTTTATTCTATTTTCTTCATCTGTACTTTGGAGTAGAGGAATATTTCAAAGAAATGTAGATATAGGAAAAATAAATGCTGCTGAAAATTTTATGAAAAATCTGGATGAAAAAATAAAAAACATAATAAGTTTTGGTGGATCAGAGTCTATAGATTATACTCTTGATTCTAACATCGAATTATTAAATGAAAATACTATAGAAATTAAACTTCCTGTTACTATTGATTTACCTAGAAAGTGGGTTAACATATCATCTGATGTTTCTATAATTAGAGAAATATTAGAAGAAAATATTTTAAGAATACAATTAACATACCCTGAAAAAGATTTTGCTGTAGAATTTTTTACTGAAGGACCTACCTTAGCTAAACCCGATAAGATAAAAATTGAAAAAAGGTCCGTTTACTCAAAGGATAATATTTCTGTCATAAGAATTGAAATAACATTTCAATAAACTTTTATACATCCCATAATAAATTACTCATTATGAAAGGTCAATATTTGACTATAGAGTATGTTATATTCTTTGCAATAGGAATAGCAATGGTAATAGCAGTTTATTCAACATTTTTCAATATATCTAATGATCTAAGTAAAGATAGTATGGAAGCGCAATTAGAAAGAGAAGGAGAAATAATAATGGGAAGTATTGTTAATACATTTGAAGTTTCAAAATCTACTGATAGTACAATTATCTATAATTTGACAATTCCCTTTAAATTATCAGGTTGTGTTTATGCGATTCAAACAAAAGATAAATTACATATAAACTGTACAGATAATTATAATATTGGTGCTGTTCTAAGTTTTAATGGAGTTGATATTAAAGGAGAGGATAAATTAATAGTATTCCCAACAAAAAAGATAATATATAGTACAAGGGGTTTTGTAGAAATAATAAATAAAAATGGTATAGTTGAGCTAAGATGAGTATAAAGATAAAATTAAGAAAAAAGAAAGGAAAGATCTATATTGGTAATGTTTTTAAAAAAGCTGTAAAAGGTTATAAAATTTTAGAAGGAGAAAAAGTTGTAAAGGTTCCTGCAGAAACAATAACCCCTACTATAGAATTAAAAGTTGAAGAGGAACCTAAAAAAGAAGAAAAACCAAAAGGTGTCCCATTAACAGAAAAAATAGGATTTTTAAGAAGAAAACCACCAGAAGTTGATTTAAAAAAAATTAACATAATTTATCCATTAATTCCTAGAAAATCAAAAAAACCATTTGCCTCTGCTAATATAAGATGGTCCAAACCCGAATCAGCATTAATTTATTATTTGATAGAACCTGAATTAACTTCTGATGAAAAAGAAATTCTTAATAAAATAAAAACTTCTTTAATTGAAAAACTTGATGTTGATTTTACAACTCTAAGAAAAGAAGAGGCAAGAGCATATTTGAAAAGAAAGTTTGAAGAAATGGTAAGTTTACTAGCAAAGACTTTATCAATTGAAAAACAACAACAATTATTGTATTATGTTGAAAGAGATTTTATAGGATTAGAGAAAGTTGAACCTTTAATGCAAGACCCAGATATAGAGGATATTTCCTGTGATGGAGTAGGGGTTCCAATTTATATTTATCATAGAAACCCTGTTATAGGCAGCATTAAAACAAATGTCATTTTCAAAACTTCTGATGAACTAGACACATTCGTTAATAAATTATCCCAAAGATGTGGAAAAACAATTTCTGTTGCTAAACCATTAGTAGCTGGATCATTACCAGATGGATCAAGAGTTCAGGCAACTTTAGGAACAGATATAGCTAGGAAAGGAAGTAATTTCACAATAAGAAAGTTTACAGAAGAACCACTAACACCAATACATATGTTAAAATTTAAAACTCTAAATGCAAAGATTGCTTCTTATCTGTGGTTAGCAATTGAATATGGTAGATCAATACTTATAACAGGAGGGGTTGCAACCGGAAAAACCTCTTTGTTAAATGCATTATCCTTATTTATCAAACCAGAATTAAAAGTTGTTTCAATTGAAGATACCCCAGAATTAAGATTACCACATCCACACTGGGTTCCTCATGTTGCAAGACAACCAATTGCAGAGATTGAAGGAAGGAAACTGGGAGAAGTTGATTTATTTGATTTATTAAGAGAATCACTAAGACAAAGGCCTGATTTCTTAATAGTTGGAGAAGTAAGAGGAAGAGAAGCATATGTTTTATTTCAACAGATTGCAACTGGTCATGCATCAATGTCAACAATTCATGCAGATTCTATGGAAAGATTGATGGACAGACTTACCACGCCTCCTATTAATTTGCCAGCAAATTTGATTGAAGCTTTAGATATAATAATTTTTCTTGTCAAAATAAAATATGGGAATACATATGTTAGAAGAATTAATAATATTTACGAAATTCTAGGATTTGATAGGGAAAAGAATTTACCAATTGTAAATGAGGTTTTCAAATGGGATCCTGAAAATGATAGTT
Source organism: Candidatus Aenigmatarchaeota archaeon (assembly GCA_046760145.1). Classification (GTDB taxonomy): domain Archaea; phylum Aenigmatarchaeota; class Aenigmatarchaeia; order Aenigmatarchaeales; family Aenigmatarchaeaceae; genus JBHIDO01. Next base: position 25,182 of record JBHIDO010000006.1, on the reverse strand, counting down.
ATAAAGAAGTTAATCCTTCTGTTATTTTAGAAAAAATTTCTCAACAGTTTGGTGTTCCGATACCATTCTTACAAAAAGAAATTTCAAACAGAAAAAAGGTAATTAAATGGATGTCTGAAAGAAATATTTCAAATTACAAAGATGTTGCAAGAATAATTAAAATATATTATGCTAGAGCAGAAGATCTGCTCAGTGCAATATGATGATACAATGTGGGATATCTTCAAAAAACTTTCATTTAGATTTTTTGGTAGAAGTTTAGAGCCTTTTGTGAATTATTTTGATAGTATAAAACAAGACCTACAAAAATCTGATTTAGACCTTAGCCTAACAGAGTATGTTTATGTAACATTTTTTGTAATGCTATTAGTATTTGTTATAGAATTTCCTTTGATAGTTATTATAACAGCATTAACATTCAAAACAGCATTTCTAGCTTTTTTATTCTCATTTACATTAACAATCTTAATTCTATTGGGTGTATTTTTTCTTTTCTACACATACCCTAGTTTGGTTTCTAATAGCAGAAAGAAAAATATAGAAACTAATTTACCATTTGCAACAACTTATATGGCAACCATAGCAAGCTCAGGAGCACCACCACCAACCATGTTTAAAGTTTTATCACAATTCAAAGAATATGGTGAAATCTCTAAAGAGGCAGGGAAAATTCATAGAGATATTGAAGCATTTGGTATGGATCTAGTAGGTTCTTTAAGAAAAACTGCTTCTAGAACACCATCAGAAGAATTAAAGGAATTATTCTGGGGGTTAGATACAGTATTAACTACTGGTGGAAATTTAGGAGATTATCTTCATGAAAAGTCTAGAACATTTATCGCAGAATATAGAAGAAGATTACAACAATTTTCAAGAACGCTGTCCCTATTAATAGAAGTATATTTAACAATAATTCTTGTTGGCTCAATATTTTTTGTAATAATGACAGCATTAATGTCAATATTTGGCGGTGGAGAAATGAATTTGATGTTATCATTTGTTCAATTTTTAGTAATATTTATTGTATTACCGTTTGTATCAATTGGATTCATATTTTTACTAAAAACAATGTCGCCAACAGCGTGATATAATGGATATAAAACGTATACCACCAATAATAGCAGTAATCTTAGTTTTAATAGGTGTAATTGGATTTTATGGAGATCCAGGATTAATGGGTAATTTCATTTTATTAGCAGTAATAGTTGGAGTAATTCCATTTGTATTAATTTCTTATTTTGATTATCAAAAAATTAAAATTATAGAAGAACAATTACCAACATTTTTATTAGATTTATCAGAAACACTAAAAACTGGTATGAGTTTACCAGATGGATTGAAACAAATTTCAAAAACAGATTATGGAAAATTATCTCCTGAAATCAAAAAAATAAATGATCAAATATCATGGGGTATTCCTTTACAAGAAGCCATGGAAAAATTTGCAAATAGAATCAAAAAATCTAAATTAGTAGGAAGAATTATAAGAATTATAAATGAGGCTTATAGTTCTGGTGGTGATATTGCAAGAACATTAGAATCTACTGCATCAGACTTATTAGTTATCAAAGAGGCTGAAAAAGAAAGAAAAGCAATAACTTCTCAACATGTTCTAGTTATGTATGCTATTTTTTACATTTTTATTGGAATAATAATAGGATTATCAAAAACTTTATTACCTATGTTACAATTAAACATAGAAACAGCCGCATTGGGAGGTTTATTAGCATTCCAAGATCCATGTACAGCATGCATAGGTAATCCTCATTTGTTTTGTATAAGTTGTGGTATATTTGGAATAGTAAGTCAGATGTTTGGTTTAGGAACAGGTGCTACTGGCTATTATAATTCGTTATTTTTGATAATGGTAGTAATTCAAGGCATATTTAGTGGACTAGTTGCTGGACAAATTGGTGAAGGATCTGTAATAGCTGGAACTAAACATAGTATCATAATGGCATCTTCTGGTTTTGCAATTTTAATTATTCTATTACAAACAGGATTGATTTAATGAAAGGACAAATAAGAGTAGAATTTATTTTCGGTGTAGTAATATTTGGTATAATTATCTTTTTCATAGCGTCTCAACTAAACACAATTTTTACAACAGTTTTAACAGACTCTAGGACCGATACAATTAGAGCAAAATCAATTAACATATTAACTCTTTTAATTGAAGATAAAGGTAACCCAGAAGATTGGGAAATAAAACCATTATCTCAAGTAAAAAGAATTGGTCTAGCAAATAAGCCATATGACTTGTCAATAAATAAAATAATGAAATTAAATGAAAATTGTAATTTATTAGAAAAATTTGATTTGAAATCTTATAGATTAAAAATTTTTGATTCCAACAGTCAAATTTTATTTTGTGGTTATGAAAGTTTAGAACCTCCAACAGTTCTCATCATAAGATATGTTTTAATTGATGGAGAATTTGGTAACATAAGTTTAGAAATGTGGTAAAATGAAAGGTTTTATTTATTTAGTTGAAATAGTAGTTGCAAGTATATTAATTGCAATAGTTTTAGGTATATTTTTCTCAACTCAGACAATAAAGCTAAATTGGGAAAGGTCAGACTTGATAGCAATCGGAGATAATATTTTTTATGTTCTAAAAAATTCTGATAAAATTAATAATCTTATAAATAATGATTTTAATGATATAGAAAAAATAAGACCTCCTAATGTTGAGTATGGTTTGAAAATAGTAGGCACCCCGAAAAATAACATAATAGTTGGTTGTTATAATTCTCCTTCTGTATGTAATTACCTAGAAGAAATTTTAACACAAAGTTACCTTAATGGGAGATGGATTAGTTTTGATGTTCAATCTTATGATTCAATATATGATACTTCTATTGATAATTTTGACTCGTTAATTTTTGTAGATCAGGCGTCGTTATTTTCAGATTCGTCTTTTAGGGGTTATGTTAAAAATTTCTTAGATGATGGAGGAGTAGTTATCGCAATAAATTCTATAAATTCTAATACACCATCTGAATTTTTAGAATTTTTTAATTTAACTTTTTCTCCTTCTAGTGCTCTTTCTAATTTATATTTTGAAACTTACAATCCAAAAGAAGAGAAAATAGAAAAGTATTTTTTAGGTTTTGGATTTGATATAAACTTTAAAACAACTGAAAATACTTACTGGTACATATGGGAACAAAAAAGATTAGTAAAATTCTCAACACCATCTTCTATTATTATACAGGGTGTAGGAATACTCTATGAAGGAGATACATTTTCATTATACGGTCCTGATGGAAAAAGTTATGGTTTCAAAGTTAAAAAGATATTTTATCCACAAAAAGTTTTTATACAACCTCTAGACACCAATTTTGTTTTTAAAGATTTTTCAGAACATAATGTAAAGGGTAATAACATTGTTGTTAACGTATTAAAAAGTTATGCTGGGATGACAAAAAATTATAATGCCATATGGATTTCAGATTTTCCAAATAGTGATGAATATAGAACCCTAGTAAAGTCTGCACTTGGGTCAAGAATAAATGAATGGTCATTAAAAGAATTTACTACAGAAAAAGAAACTGTTACAATTTCTTATTTCACATCAACATGTTGTGATATACCAGAAATTGTTGAAATTATATTAATTTTGTGGTATAGGTTTTAAATATGGAAAAATTTTGTTTCAAATGTGGTAAAAAGACTAAAGAATTAATAAATAACTACTGTGAAGAATGCTTTAATAAGGAATTTAATTTAATTAAGGTTCCTGAAAAAATAAAATTTACTTCTTGTAGTAAGTGTGATCGAATAAAATTTAGAAACAATTGGGTTGATATCAAAGTAGAAAAAATTTTAAAATCAAAAATAAAGATTCTAGGAAGAAACATAAAATTAGATATCAGAGAAATTGATAATAAAATATTTGAAATAAAAGCACAAGGTTATTTAGATTACTCCAAAAAATTAAAAAAAGAAATATATAGAACTCAAATTCATTTGAATAAAATAGTTTGTCCTATATGTACAAGAAAATATGGGGGTTATTACGAAGCTATTTTGCAATTAAGAGGAGATTTCACAGAAGATATTCTTGATTTTATTGGAGAACAAATGATAATAATGGAAAGAAAGGACGGAAGAGCTTTCTATAGAACTGAAAGGGTAAAAAATGGTATTGATTTCTTTATAGGAAACAAATCAGCAGCAAACAAACTAGCAGTTTTGCTAAAGAAAAAATTTAATGCAAAAATAAAAAAGAGTTACAAATTAGTTACAAGAAAAGCAGGAAAAAATATCTATAGAACTATCATATCAGTAAAAATTTAAGTATTAAAGTCGTATTTGATTTATGATTAACGAAGAAGAGATTAGAAAAATAAGAATACCTAAAAAAGGTGAAATTTTAGGAATAGCAGAAATTATGTTAGGAGCAGGAAAGGTTAGAGTAAGATGTGAAGATGATAAAGAAAGACTTTGTAGAATTAGAGGAAAGTTGAGAAAAAGAATTTGGATAAGGGTTGGAGATATGGTACTAATAAAACCATGGGATATTCAACCAGATGAAAAGGCGGATATAATTTGGAGATATACTAAAACGCAAGCAAATTGGCTAAGAAAAAAAGGATATGGAAAAAATTTAGAATAAACTTTTAAATTCTTATTATAATATATCAATTGCTAAAATTGTGAGGCTATATGAAAGAAGTTGTTTTAGTTCCGGAAGAAAGAGTAAGGGTATTAAATAAAGAAGTTATAGAAAAGATAGAAAATAAAATTGATGTTAAAATATCTATCAAAGGAAATTCAATAGAAATAGAAGGCGAAGGATTAGATTTATATCAAGCAAAAAACATTGTTAAAGCTATTGCTCGTGGATTTTCACCTGAAAAATCATTTAGATTATTCAATGAAGAAGAACAATTGAAAATAATAAAATTAGAATTTACAGATAAAAAAATAAAAATAATAAAATCCAGATTAATAGGTACAAAGGGGCAAACTAGAAAAGCAATAGAAGATTATAGTGGATGTGCAATTTCAATATATGGAAGAACTGTATCAATAATAGGAAAATATAATCAGATAGAGATAGCAAGAGAAGCTATTAATATGATTTTAAGAGGATCCAAACATTCAAAGGTTTATGGATTCTTACAAAGAGCAAGGTTAGATTAAATGGCTGCATATGATTTTAAAATCGCAGAAAGATTAGCAAGAGAACAAAGAGAGATATCTGTAGCTGAATTTTTCGAAAAAAATAGTCATTTACTAGGATTTGATAATCCGGCAAAATCATTACTAACCGTTGTTAAAGAAGCTGTTGATAATTCTTTGGATGCTTGTCAGGATGCTGGAATATTACCAGATATCCATATTGTAGTTAAAGAGCCAAGAAAAATATTTAGAATTTTAACAAAAGAAAATGTAGAAATTGGTAGATTAACTATTGACGGAGATAAGGCAATACTTCAAATTGATGGTGAACATATAGAATTAGAAGAAAAGAAGGAAAGAAAAAAACATATTGATTATATTTTCAAATATAACAAAAGAAAATATAAAGTTAGAAAAATATTAGACGGAAAGATTAAGGTTTTTAGAGGGAGAAAAGAATTAAGAATCTCAAAAATTCCTTCTGATAGATATTTAGTTAAAGTAGAAGATAATGGTCCTGGAATTATTAAAACACAAATACCAAGAATATTTGGAAAGTTGCTATATGGAAGTAAATTTTATAAGTTAAAACAAACAAGAGGTCAGCAAGGAATTGGGATATCTGCTGCTGTTTTATATTCTCAATTAACTACTGGAAAACCAGTTGTAATATATTCTAGAGTATCACCCAAAAAACCAATTTACTTATTTAAACTAAGAATTGACACCACAACAAATGAACCTATTATTATTGAACAGAAAATTATTAAAGATGGGTTCAGAGATCATGGTGTTAGAATAGAAATGGAAATCGAAGGAAAATATATTCAAAGGTATCATTCAATTGAAGAATATTTGAAAGAAACAGCTATTGTAAATCCTTTTGCAAAAATTACTTATGAAGGTCCAAATGGAGAAAAAATTGAATATTCTAGGGTTATTAAAGAATTACCTGAACAGCCCCTAGACATAAGACCTCATCCTTATGGTGTAGAAATTGGAATGTTAGAAAGAATGTTAAAATTAACAAAGGCTAGAAATTTATCAGGATTCTTATCAAAAAGTTTTTGTAGAATTGGTAGTGGGACAGCTGACCAAATTTGTAAATTATCTAATTTAAGGCCAAATAGAAATCCAAAAAAATTGAATCATGAAGAAATAGAAAGATTATGGAGAATAATGCAATCTTACAAATTTATGAAACCTCCTACAAATTGCTTGTCTCCAATAGGAGAAAAAGAATTAGAAGAAGGTTTGAAAAAGGAGTATAATGTTGAATTTGCTGCTGCAGTTTCAAGACCTCCAAATGTTTATAGAGGGATGCCATTTGCTGTTGAAGTTGGAATGGCATATGGAGGGGAATTACCACCAAACAAATCTGGTGTCATAATGCGTTTCTCTAACAGAGTACCATTATTGTATCAGGCATCATCATGCGCAATAACAAGAGCAATACAAAAAATAAATTGGAGAAGTTATGGTTTAGATCAACAAGGAAATTTTCCATTTGGACCACTAATAATTGCTGTTCACGTATATTCTGTTTGGATTCCTTATACATCAGAAAGTAAAGAAGCTATTGATCCATATCCTATAATTGTTAAGGAAATTAAACTTGCTTTACAAGATTGTGGAAGAAAATTGAAAAGATATTTATCTGGAAGAAAGAGAATTCGTGAATTAAAATTGAGACAAAGTTTATTTGAAAAATATATCCCAGAAGTTTCAGAAGCATTATCAAAAATATCTGGAACAAAAAAAGAAGTAATAGAAAGAGGCTTGAAAAAAATATTAAGGGGTAATAAAAATGAATGACCACCCATGGATAGGGGTTGATGGTATTATCCTTAATAACAAAGGTCAGATATTACTGGTAAAAAGGTCAACTAAAACTGAATTTGGGAAATGGGGATTAGTTGGTGGTTGGATGGAATGGGGAGAAACAGTGAAGGAAGCATTAAAAAGAGAAGTAAAAGAAGAAATTGGAGTTGAAATAGAAGTAGTAAAATTTGTAGGAAAATATTATGATGCAAAGGATAGACATCCAACCAAAAGCTCTATAGGTTTACCTCATATTTGTAAAATTGTAAAGGGGGAACCAAAACCTGTTAGTGAAGTTAGCGAAGTTCGTTGGTTTAGTTCAGAAGAAATTAAAAATTTAGATATGGCATATGATCATAAACAAATGTTAAAGGATGCGAGATTAATATGAAAAATGTAAAGAAAAAAATAGAAGAAACTGGGAAAAATATTGTAAAAGATATTAAAAGAGGTAAAAATCCTTCATTAGATGTCCCAATCAGAACCTTGTCTAATGTTTCATTTGATCCTAAGAAAAAATTAATAACTTTAGGGGATAGATATTCAAAGAGGTATTTCTTTAATGTAGCACATGTAAGAAAATTTGTGCAAACAGCAGAAGTAGCTGCTACTGCAAAAGAATTATTAGATGTTAATAAACATCTAAGCTTAAGAGAAGTTTTCTATAGAATAAAAAGAACTATTCCTGGAACAAGTATCAACATTGTTGATGATCAATCTGAATCAAATAAAGCAATAGAAGATTTAGAATTAATAACAAATTGTTCAAGAGAAGAGTTGCATATAAATGCAAATAAAATGGGGTCTGTAGCGGGAAAGGTTATAATAAGAGATAAAGGAGATTTAGTTAATTGGGCAAAATTAGGATCAGGTGGATGGTCAATTCCTTCTAATGTCGAAGATATTCAACTCAAAAGAGTAAATGCTAAATTCGTTATTTACATGGAAAAAGCAGCAGAATGGGAAAGATTACATGAGGATAGAGTCTGGGAAAAATTGAATTGTTTAATTATGTGTTCTCAAGGGCAAGCAACAAGGGGTGTAAGAAGATTATTGCAAAGGTTGCATTTAGAACATAGTCTTCCTGTTTACGTTTTAACAGATTTTGATCCATGGGGATTTTATATTTATTCTGTTCTTAAATTTGGATCTATTTCTTTAGCACATATTTCAGAAAGATTAGCAATACCTGGTGCTAAATTCTTGGGATTAACAGCAGATGATATAATTAAATATGATTTGAAAAAACATTTGATAAGATTAAAAGATGTTGATTTGAGGAGATTAGAACAATTAAGGGATTATGAATGGTTCAAAAATAAAAAACATTGGATGAGACAATTTCAAATGATGAAAAATTTGAAAGGGAAAGTTGAATTAGCTGCATTATCTTCAAAAGGAATTTCTTTTATTTCAGAAAAATATATTCCTGAGAAAATTAGAAAAAAAGATTTCTTAGATTAAAAATTATTTTTATTAAAAAAACGAAACATTTAAAAGTGATAAGTAATTAATATTTTTATTACAAACAATTAAAAAAATAAAAATTGTTTGTAACGGTGAGGTAAATGGTAAGAAGACGAAGAAGAACTACAAGACGAAGAACTAGAAAAAAGACAACTAGAAGAAGACGGACAACTAGAAGAAGACGAAGAAGATAGTGAAATTCAGTGACCAGAGGCAACGATGAAGGTCAATTTTTTATTTCTACCCTAGAATTCAACATATTTAAATATTAACTACTAATAGTTGTGAACAAGATTTCTATTTCTATAAGTTCTATTATATATTATGATAAAGTTAAACAATTTCTTAGCAGAATTTTGTGGAATAATAATAGGGGATGGTTGTCTATACAACAAATCTAATAACTATTTAATTATGATAAGTGGTCATCCTATTAATGATCGTGAATATTATGATCAACTAATTAAAGAGATAAAAAATATATCACAAAATAAAATTAGATTGAAGCTTCATCAAAAATCATTAAGATTAATTCTACAAGATAAAAAATTATATAATTTTTTTGTTAATGACTTATCTATGGAGTATAATGGTAAGAAAACTTACAATGTTTATATTCCAAAATTAATTTCAAGAAATAATATTTATAAGAAAAGATGCCTAAGAGGCATATTTGATACGGATGGTTCTGTTTTTACATCAAACAAAAAAGGTAGTCCAAATTATCCTTGTATAGAAATTACTACAGTTAGTGAAAGATTGGCCAAAAATATCTTTAATATTCTAAATGATATGAAATTTAGAGTAAGAATTAGAAAATATAAACCAAAGGGTGGTATTAATTGTTTTAGAATTAGCCTAAATGGTTATAATATGATTAAAAAATGGTATAGAGAAATAGGATCAAGTAATCCAACAAAAAGAAGGAAGATAGAACTTATTCTAAGAGGAAAAGCAATTTAAATATTGTATACCTCTAATTAAATAGTGGGACGTGTAAACACGAGTCCTTGGGTTGGGACGGTAGCTCAGCCTGGGAGAGCGCACGAGGTTATTTTTATCCTGCGAAACTGAAGATCGTGTTGTCGTGGGTTCAAATCCCACCCGTCCCACTATTCAGAAAACTATTTTAACTTTAAACTCTAATTTTAATTATGTTTATAAGAATTGTTCCGGTTGGAAATATTTCTCAAAGGCTTCTTGAAATAATCCGTGCTGAATTAAGAGATACTCTAAATGCAAAATCAAGAATATTAACAAAAATTCAAGTTCCAGAAGAAAGTTTTAATCATTGGAGAAAGCAGTATAATGCAGGGAAAATTATAGAATTATTATCTGGTACTGCAGAAGTAAAGTTTATTGATAAAAATATTCCGACCTTAATGATAACAGATGTAGATTTATATTATGAGGGTTTAAATTTTGTATTTGGTTTAGAGGAACCAGCGAAAAGTATAGCAATAGTTTCAATTGCCAGGTTAAGACCAGAATTTTATGATCAACACCCAAACCCAACACTTTTAAAAGAAAGAATTGTAAAAGAAGTTATTCATGAAATAGGTCATTATTTAGGTTTAGAACATTGTCATAACAATTGGTGTGTAATGTCATTTTCACCAAGTGTTCAAAGTGTTGATATAAAGAAAAAATATTTTTGTAACGAATGTAAAATTAAGATGATGACAAGAGGAGTAAACATAGAGTGATTTTATGAAAGCAGAATTAAAGAATGATAGGGTAATCATTTGGGGACAAGATGGAAGAAATTTATTTTATACAAATTGGGTTGGAGAATTAAAAGAAGATAGATTAGAATTATCTTTAGTGGAAGCTGCATTTTTATTAGAAAGGAAAAAAATCAAAATAAATAAAATGAGTTTTAAGAAATTCTTTAATTATTGTTCAGAAATTGATAAGAGATTTAATTTAAGATATATTGTTTATAGTGATTTAAAGGAAAGAGGATTTCCTGTTAGAACTGGTTTTAAATTTGGTTGTGATTTCAGAGTTTATGAACGAGGTATTAAACCGATTAAAAAAGGTCCAAAAAAGGCTGAAGAACATACAAAATGGGTTGTATTTGCTGTTGGAGAAGATTATACTTGTAGTTTCCATGAGTTATCTAGAGCTGTTAGATTAGCTCATAACATAAGAGCAAACATGTTATGGGCTATTGTTGATAATGATAATAATGTAACTTATTATGAAATTAAGTTTTTAAAACCTTGAGTGTTTTTCATGCAAGTAAAAGAAATAATGTCTAAGGGTATAATAAAATTATCTCCTGATGATAGAATTTCTAAGTTTATTTCTTTAATGGAAAAACATAATATTCATGAAATTCTTGTAACTGAGAATGAAAAATTAATAGGAATAATTTATAGTGAAGATTTAACTAAAAGAGGTATTCTAGATCCGAGCAAAACTAAAATAAATGCAATAATAAATTTTCCTCCACCAATAGTTTCTCCTGATCAAGATGTAAAAGATGCAGCAGATTTAATTTTTAAAACTGGTTTAAGGGCAATACCTGTTTGTAAAAAAGATAAATTAGTTGGAATAATTTCTATAAAAGATATAGTTAGAACTATTTCTAAAACAAAAGAATTTAAACAAATTACAGCAGAAAAAATTATAACCCCTCCAGAAATAATTTCTCAAGATACAGACATAGGAAAAGCAAGAGTTATAATGAGAGAAAGAAATATTTCTAAGTTACCAGTAGTAGATAAAGAAAATAAATTAGTTGGAATTGTTACATTATTTGATTTAGCTAAGGCGATTAAACCTAGAGAAAGAATGAGCTGGTATTCTATGGGAGCTGAAATGGATAGAATAATGGGTATTCCTGTTTCTACTATAATGAATAGCAATCCAGTTACAGCTGATAAGAAAAAAACTTTAAATCAAATAGCAAATTTAATGACAAAATTTAAAGTAACTGGAATTGTTATAACAGAAAATAAAATTCCTATCGGAATTATAACACCAAAGGATTTATTAGAGATTTATATTTCTGGTTTCAAAGCTAAAGGTATTTATTATCAAATAGTTGGATTAACTGATGAAGATGACTTTATAGTAGATACAATTGATAGAATGATAAGAGATTCTGTACAAAGATTATCTTATGTATATAAACCTAAGTTTTTCTTTTTACATTTAAAAAAACATGATAAAGGTGGGAGAATAAAATATTCTGTTAGAGTAAGATTTAATACATCTAAAGGGACCTTTATTAGTAAGGCGTATGCATGGGATTTGAGGGATGCAGTTGACGAAGCACTTGAAAGATTGGAAAGAATGATACTAAAAGAAAAAAGAACTATAAAAGATAAATTAAGAAGAACGAAAATAAGATTAAAGAAAATACTTAAATAGTTTGATTAATAAAATCAAAAGTACGGGTGATATTATCCAAACTCATTGTGATAAATGTAAAAAATCTGTTAAAGAAGTAGGTAGATTAACTAATGTTAAATGGAAAGGTGTTGTTCAAAAATTGTGTAAACATTGTAGAAGAAAATTGAAAATTTCCTATAGATAATTATCTTCCCATTTTCTTACAACTTTTTCTTCAAGATGTTCTCTTTTCTTTCTTATTCGTTTTTCACCAAAATCTTTCATCAAATAGATTCCATATGCTAATCCGAATATTAAACCTGCTAAATGTGCTGCATGTGCAACATAATCTGGAGCAAACAAACCAACAAGATCACCTATTGCCCAAAAAATAACTGCTACTGCCATTGGCATTGGTATATATCCTAAATAAACAGTCATTCTTGGTCTCAAAACTCCTAAGGCCCCTAATATTCCGAATATAGCCCCAGATGCACCAATTGATGATTCATAAAACATTATACTTCCTATTGCAGCTATTATTCCTGAAATAAAGAATATAATAAGAAATCTTTTTCCTCCTATTATTTTTTCTAAGATTGATCCGAATAAGGCTAAAGCTAACATGTTAAATAATAAATGCTCTAAACTTCCATGTAGGAATATATGTGTTATAATTATCCATGGTCTTGATAAAACATCAGCAGAAACTAAAGCAAATTGCTCTGTTATAGGAATTAAATTCTGCAAAACAAAAATTATTATACAAATTATTGTTAGTATAATAGCATACCAATGAAATTTCATTCTAAAACCTTTTACAAATAGTATCAACTAATTTATCAATTTTTATTCTTTCTTGTTTTGTTGTATCACGATCACGAATAGTTACTGTATTATCTTTTTTGGTATCATAATCAATTGTTATACAAAGTGGAATTCCAATCTCATCTGCTCTTGCATACATTCTTCCAATAGAACCAGAATCATCATAAAAGACGTCAAACCAATCTTTTAATTTTTCATAAACTTCTTTAGCTTTTTTATCTAAACCATCTTTATTAACCAGTGGAAATACTCCAACAGTTATAGGAGCAATAGAAAATGGTAATTTTAAAATAACTTTATCTTTTCTTTTTGTATAGAATAAATCTAACATTCCATATAATATTCTATCAATTCCAAATGATAATTCTAAAACATGAGGAATGAATTTTTTATTGTCATAAAATATTTTTTGTGATTGTTTAGACACTTTCTCATGTCCTGACAAATCATGATCAGTTCTGTAATGAATTCCTCCTATCTCTTTCCATCCTAAACTATCTAAATTAAACTCAATATCCCAATGCAGTTTGTTGTAAAATGCTTTTTCTTCTTCTGATAATTCCTTTAATCTAAACTTATCTTTAGGAATTTTTAAAATATTTAAGAAAAATTGTTGGACTTTGGCCATATGATAAACATAGAATTTTGGTAATTTCATGTCAGAACATTTTACTTCCTTGATTTTTCCTTTAATAGGACATATAATTAATTTGTAATTTTTTATTTCATCAAATTTCTCATGTTTGTCAAGATTGTCTGGATTAAAGAATATTTGCAATTCTGCTTGACTAAATTCTCTCATTCTTGTTATCAATTGTCTTGGAGATATTTCATTTCTATAAGCTCTTCCAATTATTGCTAGTCCAATTGGTAATTTTTTTCTTAATAATTCAAATTGTCTTAAAAAATTAATATAAACTCCCTGAGCAGTCTCGGGTCTTAAATAACCCTTTAAATCCCTTTCAGCTCCAATTTCTAAAGGAAACATCATGTTTAAAACTCCGACTTCTTGTAATTCTCCTTTACATTTAGAACATCTTACATTATGTTTTTTTATTATCTCTGTTAGTTGCTCTGGTGTTAATCCCTCGAATCTTTCTTTTAAAAATTCTTCCATAATATGATCTGCTCTATGAACCGTTCCACATTTTTTGCATTTTACTATAGGATCTACAAATGATTTTAGATGACCTGATGCCTCAAAAACCCTTTCTGTCATTATATTTGATGGGTCAATTTCAAAGAAATTTTCCTGTTTTAAAAAGAATTTTCTCCAGATATTTTCTATTTTCCTCTTCATTAATGTTCCTAAATGACCATATTCATAAAATCCAGCAAATCCTCCATATATTTCTCCTGAAGGATAAAAGAATCCTCTTCTTTTAGCTAATTGTTCGATAGTTTCTAGTGTTGGCATACAATATCTTTATAAATTTCATAATTAAATAGTTTTGTAGTGATTGGATGGAATGGGATTATCGCCAATTCAATTAGAAGATTTTGCTAGTTCTAAGAATATAAATAAAACCACAGAAATTAATCTATTAGGTGATAGTTATGGCTAGATTAACTCCTTTTGAACCGGGGGAAAAAGAAATAGATTATGAAAAACTAATAAAAGAATTTGGAACAAAACCAATATCCGGTATTAAAAATCTTCCAGATTTGAAAGCATTTAGGAAAGGTATTGTATTTTCCCATAGAGATTTTGATAAATATTTAGATGCTATTAAAAAGAAGAAAAAAGTCTCTATCTTAACTGGTTTTAATGCTTCTGGTTCAATACACTTAGGTCATAAGAGAACATTTGATGTTGTTATAGATTTGCAGAAAAAATATAAAATACCAGTTTACATTCCAATATCTGATGATGAATCCTATGTATTTAGAAAGATTAAAGACCAGAAAGAAGGGTTAAAAAATGCAAAATTAATTGCTAAACAAATGATAGCATTAGGTTTTGATAGAAAAATAACCAAAATATTTATTCATCAACAATATACCAAAATATACAATTTAGCAATAAAATTATCAAGACCAACTCTAAGTGAAGTAAAGGCAATTTACGGATTTAATGACTCAACAAATACAGGAGCAATGTTTTATCCTATAATTCAAGCTGCTGATATTCTATTACCTCAAGAACTTTTAGGAAAACATCATACGGTAGTTCCAATAGGTATTGATCAGGATCCACATGTTAGATTATCTAGAGATATTGCTGAAAAGTTTGGATATATAAAACCATCAACAATTCATACAAAATATTTACCAGGATTAAGAGGAGGAAAAATGTCGGTTAGTATTCCTGGAAGTACTATCTTTCTCAATGATAATCCTGAGAAAGCTGCTAAAAAGATTATGAACGCTTTAACAGGAGGTAGAGAAACAGTTGAAGAACAAAGGAAACTTGGTGGAAGACCTGATAAATGTGTTGTATTTGATTATCATGAAATGTTTTTGAACGAAAAGGAATTGGAAAAAATAAAAAAAGATTGTTTGGCTGGAAAATTGATGTGTGGTCAATGTAAAAAAATACTTGCAAAGAATGTTAAAAAATATTTGAAAGGTTTTCAAGCTAGAGTAAAGAAAGTTAAAATTGAGAAGTATTTGATACGTGATTAAATGAATGAACATCCTTATGAAGTTGCATGGAAAAAATATCTAAAAAGTATAAGTAAATCTGAATTTGAAAGATGGAAAAAAGTTCCAGAAAAATATATTGTAGGCCTAGTACCAATGTTAAAGAAAAGAAATGTCAAAAGAATTTTAGATTTAGGTTGCGGTCTTGGTAGGCATTTAATATTTCTTGCAAAAAAGGATTTTATGGTTGTTGGTTCTGATATATCTTCTACTGCCTTAGGTATAGCAGAAAAGCAAGCAAAAAATGAGAAATTAAAAAATTATTTATTAGTAAAACATGATATAACTCTTTTTCCATTTCCTGAAAATCATTTTGATGCTGTAATTAGCGCAAATGTAATTCATCATAATAAATTAAGATCTATTAAAAAAACTGTTAATGAAATAAAAAGAGTGTTAAAGAAAAGAGGGCTAGTTATTGTTACATTATTATCAAAAAATGATCATAAATATAAAAAAGGTAAAAGAGTAGAAAAAGACACATATGATCTTTCTCATATAAAGGGGCATGCTGAAGTAGGTGTCTTGCATCATTTCTTTGGTGAAATAGAAGCTAGAAGATTATTTTCCCGATTTAAAATATTAGAACTTAAGGAACTGATCAAAGAAATAAAACCTCCCTCGTCTAAGGGTATTAAAAAATCTGCTCATTGGCTTATAATAGCTGAAAAGGTGGAATAATGTATAAATTAACAGAAGAAGGTAAAAAATATCTTAAAGAAGGATTACCTGAAAAGAATTTACTAAAATTTATTGCAACTGAAAAATCTCTAGATGAAGTTAAAAAATTTCCAAATTCTGTTATAGCTTTAGGTTGGGCAAAAAGAAATCAATGGATTGAAATAAAAAATAACAAAGTAAAATTAACAGATTTAGGAAAATCTGCTTTGTATAAAGAAAATGAAACTGAAAAAGCATTAAAAGAAATTGATAAAGGGGGGGAAACTAGTCCTGAATCATTAAAAATTCTTTTAAGGAGAAAATTAATTCAAGAAATGAAAAAAGAAAAAAGAATAGGACTATTTAGGAGATTATTTAAAAAAGAAAAGGAGATCAAAAAAGAAAGAACAGAAGGAATAAAACAATTAACTCCTGATTTAATAAGAACTGGTGAATGGAAAAAATATCCTTTGATTAAATATGATGTTACATTACCTGCTCCAATAATTTATCCTGGTAAAAAACAACCATATATACAATTTATAGAAAATATGAGAGAAAAATTAATTGGATTAGGATTTCAAGAAATGAAAGGACCTTTGGTAGAAACATCTTTTTGGAATTTTGATGCTCTATTCCAACCACAAGACCATCCAGCAAGAGGTTTGCATGATGCATTATACCTAAAACATCCTAAAACAGGTGAATTACCAGATAAAAATTTGGTTGCAAAGGTAAAAGCAACACATGAAGGAGGATGGATAACTGAAAGTAAAGGTTGGGGTAGCATATGGAATGAAGAAGAAGCTAAAAAATTGTTAATGAGATCACATACCACATCAGTTTCTGCAAGAACTTTATTGAAATATGGGGACAAACCAGGAAAATATTTCACAATAGATAGAAATTATAGATATGATGTTATAGATGCACAACATCTAATGGAGTTTGATCAATGTGAAGGAATAGTTGTTGGTGAAAATCTAACACTTAGACATTTGTTAGGATTTTTAAAAGAAATTGCAAGTATTCTCGGAGCTGAAAAGGTTAGATTCAAACCAAGTTATTTCCCTTATACAGAACCTTCTTGTGAATTATATGTTTATTATCCTAAAATTGGTTGGATTGAATGTGGTGGATCAGGATTATTTAGACCAGAGTTATTAAGACCTTTAGGAATTGAAAAATCACAAGTCTTAGCATGGGGACTAGGAATTGGTAGATTAGCAATGATTAAACTTGGAATAAATGATATTCGAATGTTATATTCAGATGATTTAGAATTTTTAAGAGAAGTTGAATTGGTGAGATAATGGTTGTTGTTGAAATTAGTAAACAAGATTTATTGAATTTAATTGGGAAAGAATTAACAAATAAAGAATTAGAAAATAATTTATTTTTATTAAAAATAGAATCTAAAATTTCTAATGACGCAATAGAATGTGAATTAAATCCTGATAGACCTGACATGTTCTCTGTTGAAGGAATTGCTAGAGCATTAAAAACATTCTTAAGAATAGACCATGGAATTCCAAAATATGATGTTGCTGATTCAAAGGTTGTTTTAAATAAAGAAAAAGCAGAAGTTAGACCTGAAATTGCATGTGGAATTGTAAAAAATATTGAATTAACAGATGAACTAGTTAAAAGTCTAATGCAAATTCAAGAGAAACTTCATATGACAATTGGAAGAGATAGGAAAAAAGTTGCAATTGGTGTTCATGATTATGATAAGATAAGACCACCTTTAGTTTATAAAGATGTTGAAGATATTAAATTTATCCCTTTGCAAGAAACAAAAGAAATGAGTGTAAAAGAAATTCTAGAGAAACATCCCAAAGGAAGAGATTATGCACATTTGGTAAAGGATAAATATCCAATGATACTAGATCAAGAAGGTGTAATTAGTTTTCCACCCATTATTAATTCTGAAAGAACTAAAGTAACTAAAAATACAAAAAATTTATTTATCGATGTTACTGGAACTGATGAAAAAGCAGTTAATCAAGTTCTAAATATTATGGTATGTAACATTGCTGAAAGAGGAGGTAAGATTAGAACTGTAAAAGTTTCTAGAAAGAAAACTCCAAATCTAGAACCAGAAAAATTAACAATTGATGTTGAATATATTGATAATTTATTAGGCTTAGGATTAAATGAAAACGAAATAAAAGAATTTTTAGAAAGAATGGGGTTTGGAGTCACAAAATACAAAGGTGGTAAAATAAATGTTTTGATTCCAGGATTCAGATCAGACATATTGCATGCTGTTGATATTATAGAAGATGTTGCAATTGGTTATGGTTATGATAAAATTGAACCAGTATTACCAAAGATAGCAACAATAGGAAGTTTATCTAAAATTGAAAAATTTTCAACAAAAATTAGAGAATTAATGATAGGGTTAGGATTTCAAGAAGTAATGAATTTTGTATTATCAAATAAAGAAAATAATTTCAATAAAATGAATATTTCCGAAGACGCTATTGAAATATTAAATCCGGTTTCTAGTGAATATAACATCTGTAGAACTTGGATATTACCAAGTTTAATGAAAGTTTTAGCTGCAAACAAACATAGGGAATATCCTCAGAAAATTTTTGAGATTGGTGATGTTATATTAATTAATCAAGAGCAAGAAACTAAAGCAAATACTATCAGAAAAATATCAGGAGTTATTTCTTATGATAATGCTAATCTAACCGAAATGAAATCTATTGTAGAAACTGTTTTAAAAAACCTAGGTTGTAAATGCACTATAAAGGAATATAATCATTCAAGTTTTATAGAAACAAGAATAGGAGAAATTTTTATTAACGAAGATTCTGTAGGATTTTTTGGAGAAATACATCCAGAAATTTTAAACAATTGGAGATTAGAAAAACCTGTAATTGCATTTGAGATTGATATTGAAAAGTTGATATAATTTGAAAGTTATTAAAATGAAAAGTGCGGGAAGAAGGTGGTTTAAACTTAGGAATCCAATTAAAATATTATTCAATTCATTTATAATAACACTTTTAAGATATTTTCCATCATCCGGATTAAAAAATTTTTTATATAGAAGTTTGTTAGGTGTTAAAATTGGGAAAAGAGTTGTAATATCTCCTGATGTAATTTTAGATCCTCTTTTTCCAGAATTAATAGAAATAGGTGATGACACCTTAATAGGTTGGGGAGCAAGAATATTTACACATGAATTTTCTATAAACAAAGTTAAAATAGGAAAAATCAAGATTGGGAAAAAAGTATTAGTAGGTGGATTCTCATTAGTAAGACCAGATATTATAATTGAAGATAATGTGTTTATAGCATCACATTCTTATGTTAACAAGAATGTCAAGAAAAATAGTATTGTGGGTGGGATTCCTATAAAGAAATTAAAAAAGGTTAAGAGAGGAGATCTTTAAGTTAACCAAGGAAATAATCTTTTAATTAAACTTTCCTTTTTTATTTCAATTTTTTCTCCAATAATATTGGCTGCTAATTTTTTAAACTTCTGAGAAGCCTTACTTCTCGGTTTATAATTAACAACAGGTTTCTTATTTGCAATAGATTTAGGAACATTAATATCTTCTGGGACAGTAGCTATAACAGGAACTTCTAACATTGATTCTATATCATCATTATTTAATTCGTATTTGTGTCCCTTAACTCTATTAACAATAACCCCTAAAACCTTTGTTCCAAAATCTTGTGCTAATTTTATTGTTTTTAATGCGTCTGTTACTGCTGGCAATTCTGGATTTGTAATTATTATTAATTCATCTGCAATTTCTATGGCAGAAAGAGCCTCTTTTCCTAGACCAGCAGCTGCATCTATTATTATTATATCTGCTTTACCCAAAAGATTCCAAAGAGTTGATTCAAGTTTTTTGACATTTACATCTTTAACAGCTTCAGCTGATAAAGATGCTGGAATTATTTTTAATCCAGAATGCTCATAAATTGCCATTTCAGGTCTGACCTTTCCTTTTAAAACATCATGAAGAGTTACCTTATAGAAGGGAATTCCTAAATGCAATGATAAATTAGGGGTTGTTACATTTCCGTCTATTATTATGACATTTTTTCCTAAATTTACCAAAGCTGTTCCTAGGTTGGCTACTGTAGTTGTTTTCCCTACTCCGCCTTTTCCAGAAATCACTGAGATTATCCTAGTCATTGATTATAGTTAGTATAAAAAGAATAAAAAGTTATTTGATTGCCTCGAGCATCGCAGAATTACCTTTATAAGTCCATGCCAATGCTTCATCCATTTCTATTGGAGCATTAATTACACTACTTTCATAATCATCTAAACCTAAATTAAATTCTGATTTCAATGATGTTTCCACGATTTTTTTACCAACATAGAGCATATCATCTAACTCTACATGAAGAACACCTTCAGTATCTCTTTCAAATGTGCGAGCACCCAATCGACCCCCAGGTCTTGGTAAAAATACATATTTGTCATCAATTTTTTCTATCCTTGCTGGATGAGAAATATTAAATATTAGTGCTTTGGTTATATTTGCAAGTTTTTTAAACTCTTTATATAATCCTATTTGATTCCATTTTAAATCTCCCGAATTTCTAATAACTAAGATTGGATCATTTTCATTATAAGAAGAACATTTTTTTAGTCTTTCTGCTATTCTATCAATAATTTTTCTCTCTCTTATTAATGATTCCATAGATTCTTCTATTGCTTCTTCCATAGCATTAATTGGATAGAAAAAGATTTAAGCTTTAACTAATAATGCCATATTTCTTTAAAATTCCTTGTAGATCACGCAAAGTTTTTTCTAAATGATTCAAAACTTCAAATCCATCATACCTCGCTTCATCAGTTGTTATAACTGTTCCAAATGATTCTCCCTTACTATTTGTATTAACTACAACGTTAAAGAAATCTCCATCTATTGAGATCTCTGATTCTTCTAACGTATATGTATATACATCTTTCTTTATTTCATTATCTTGGTCCAAACATGCTACCTCATTTAAACAGAATATTGATGCTATTCCATAAGCCCTAACAGCCGAATCGGGTAAAGGATCGTCTCTCATAATTAATAATTATGAGAAAAGAATTTAAATAGTACTTTCATCTATCCATTTTAGAAAATCCTTGTTAGCTCTAATCTTCATAAATTCAATTGAAGGACATTCATAGGGATGTAATTCCTTGATTCTTTTTATTATTTTATTTATGAGTTTTGTTTTTGTTTTCAAAACAGCTATATACTCCTTTGTATCTTCTAGTTTACCTTTCCATATGAAAACCGAATCTGTTGAATGAATATTAGCACATGCAACTAGTTTTTCTTTTACTAGTTTTTTAGAAATTTGTTTAGCTGTTTTTTTGTTTGGAAATGTTACGTAAATCATTGAGTACATTTAATTAACCTTATTCTGTATTTTACCTTCTGCAAATTTCATTAGATTATCAATAAGTAAATCCTTTTGTCTTTTAATAGCTTCTCTTGTTCTAAATGCTATTGGTGGATATGCAACTAGATTTGGCAATCCTTCTAATTCTTTTCTCTTATCCTCTGGTAATAGATCTAAATAATCACTTATCAAAGTAAATTTACCTTTCTTTAATAATCCAATCAAATAATCAAAGTCAAAAAGTTTCAAAGAAGTTAAACAAATAACAATCGAACCTTCTTTTATTTTGTCTAATTTTTCTTTACTAAATATTCCTTCTGTTTCTTTATTTCTTGCCAAGTGAATATCTATAATATCACTATTTAGAACTTCATCAAATTCGACATATTTTACACCCTTAGCTTCATATTCCGGTTTTCTATTTCTTGACCAATATCGAACATCTAAACCAAAACCAAGAGCTATTTCACTTACCCCTTTTCCTATGTTTCCTAAACCAATAATACCAAACTTCTTTCCCTTAAGTTCCCAAGTTAAGAAACTATCAAATGAAAATTCTCCTTTTCTTGCATTGGTTTTTCCTCTTTCCAATTCCCTGATGTATTCTAATAGTGTGGCAAAGACAAATTCTGCAACAGCTTCTGTAGAATATCCCGCTAGGTTTGTGACTACTATTCCTTTTTGTGCAGCATATTTTGTATCTATTTTGGAGAAGCTTGTTGCCATAACACCAATGTATTTTAAATTTGAACAATTGTTTATTATGTTTTTATCAACCATTGTTGTAATTCTCACAAGTAATATATCTGCATCTTTGATCTTTTCTAATTTATTTTCATCATTTTTTTCAACTATTTCTAGTTTTTCTGTTATTTCTAAAAGTTTATCTAGATATTCTTTTTCGAGTAAATCCTTTTCAAAATCTAAAAGAGCAATTTTATTGAATTTCATAATAATCAATTATTTTCAACTATTTATTTTCTTTCCATCAAACAAAAATATCCTTTGTGATCTCTTCCTTGACTCCCTTCAATTATAATTGGTTTAATATATAAAATCTTAAATTTTTTAGAAAAATACTTTCTGATTGTTTCTTGGGATAATCTATATGGCAATTTATATGGTATTCCCGCATTTGAAGGTTCTTTATCTGAAAAACACTTCATTAGATATTTTGATTTGGGTTTCATTATCCTAGACACTTCTTTTACAAATAATGCACGATTTGGTTTATCAAGCAGATGAAAAAATCCATTATCATTTACCAATTCAAAAGTTTCATCTTCAAATGGCATATCTAAAGCATCTCCAATTCTGAAATCTATTTTCACTCCTGCTTTTTCTGCTTTAGATTTTGCTATTCTGATAGCCTCTTCAGAAATATCAATTGCAGTAACTTTGAAACCATTTTGTGCAAGGAATATTGCATCTGTTCCAGTCCCACAACCAACATCTAAAACATGACATGGTTTATTTTCTTTAACAAATTCAACTAATTGTTTGTATGGTTTGCCTAAATCCCAAGGAATCCTACCTTCTTTGTACATTTGTTCTAATGTTTCTTTATCATATATCATAAAAATCACTAGTGCCCCAGAGGGGATTCGAACCCCCGACCTTCTGGTATCCTCATCTTTTATCAGAGCTTCTAAAAATATTTAGAAGCCAGACGCTCTATCCAAACTGAGCTACTGGGGCATGTTAAATTAATTTATTATACAGTTTATAAATTTATAAGATAAAGTGATATTATGGAATTTAAAAAAATAGAAGAAAAATGGCAAAAAACTTGGGAAGATAAAAAAACATTTATAGTAACAGAAAAGGGAAAAAAATTCTTTTGTCTAGAAATGTTTCCATATCCTTCTGGTGAAGGAATTCATATGGGACATACAAGAAATTATGCTATTGGAGATTGCTTTGTTAGATTTAAAAGATTACAAGGATTTAACGTATTATATCCAATGGGTTATGATTCATTTGGATTGCCAGCTGAAAATGCAGCAATTAAAAGAGGTGTTGATCCAAAAGAATGGACTTTGAAAAATATTAAATTGATGGAATCTCAACAAAGAAGACTAGGATTTTCTTATGACTGGTCAAGAAAAGTTATAACCTGTGATCCAAATTATTATAAATGGAATCAATGGATTTTCTTAAAATTCTTAGAAAATGGATTAGCATATAAGAAAAAATCAGAAGTTAATTACTGTTCCCATTGTGATACTGTTTTAGCAAATGAACAAGTTATATCAGGAAAATGTTGGAGGTGTAAAACAGAAGTTGAAATAAAAATTTTAGATCAATGGTATTTTAAGATTACGAAATATGCTGATGAATTATTAAAAGGATTAGAAGAAATTGATTGGCCTGAAAATGTTAAAGCAATGCAAAGAAACTGGATTGGAAAAAGTCATGGAATTGAAGTTAATTTTAAAATAGATGACGAAATAATGCCAATATTTACAACAAGGCCTGATACATTATTTGGAGTAACATTTGTGGTTTTTGCACCAGAACATCCAAAAGTAAAGGAATTAGTTAAAGGAACTAAATATGAAAAAAAAGTAGAAGATTTTATAAAGGAATCTAGAAAAGAAGACTTTGAGTCTAAAGAAAAGAATGGATTATTTATTGGAAAATATGCTATTAATCCGGTTAATAACGAAAAGGTTCCAATTTATATTGCTAATTTTGTTTTGCTAGAATATGGAACAGGATTCATAATGGCTGTTCCTGCACATGATCAAAGAGATTTTGAATTTGCAAAAAAATATAAAATTCCAATAAAAGTTGTGATTCAACCTAAAGATAAAAAATTGAAACCAGAAGAAATGAAACAAGCATTTGTTGAAGAAGGGATAATGGTTAATTCTGGAAAATTTAATGGTTTAAATAGTAAAGACGCTATTGAAAAGATTTCTGATTATTTAGAAGAAAATAATTTAGGAAAAAGAACTGTTAATTATAAATTAAAAGATTGGTGTATTTCTCGTCAAAGATATTGGGGAACTCCTATTCCAATAATATATTGTGATAAATGTGGAATTGTTCCTGTTCCTGAAAAAGATTTACCTGTACTGCTTCCAGAAAATATTAAGTTTACAAAAGGAAATCCACTAGAAAATGTGAAAGAATTTGTAAATACTAAATGTCCAAAATGTAATGGGAATGCTAAAAGAGAAACCGATACAATGGATACATTTGTTGATAGTTCTTGGTATTTTTTCAGATATTGTAGTCCAGATTCAAATGAAATTTTTGATAAAGAAAAAGTAAAATATTGGATGCCTGTTGATTTTTATGTTGGTGGAATAGAACATGCAACAGGTCATTTAATTTATTCAAGATTCTTTACAAAAGTTTTTGCTGATTTAGGATTAATAGACTTCAGAGAGCCATTTAAGAAATTATTAACTCAGGGAATGGTTACTCTTGGTGGATATGCAATGAGTAAATCTAGGGGAAATGTGGTTGATCCAATAGAATTTGCTGATAAATATTCTGCTGATGCTGCTAGATTATTTATATTATCAGCAGCATTACCAGAAAAAGAATTAGAATGGAGTGATAAGGGAGCACAAGGTTCATTTAGATTAATAAAAAAGATTTATGGATTATTGAATTTAAAAGCAGGAAAAAATATTAAAGATAGAATTGCTTTGAGTAAATTGAATAAAACAATTAAAGATATTACAAGCAGATTGGAAAATTATGAATTCAGTCTAGCAATTGTTTTATTAAATGATTTTATTAATTATATTTACAGAAATAATGAAAATGTTTCTGAAAAAGTTTTAGAAGAAATTAAAAGAAAAATAGTTTATTTAATTAATCCATTTACTCCTTACTTATCAGAAGAAATGGGAAGTAAATTAAATGGGCGAGTGATGGAATCGGCAGACATCTACG